>JBBDTT010000181.1:0-27068 GCA_040904285.1 Actinomycetota bacterium | reverse complement strand
GGCCAACGTCGAGGCGCGCGTCCGCAGGCGCCTGGGCGAGCGGCGGTACGAGACGCTGCGGGGCGCCCTCGACGAGCTGACGTCCGCGTGAGCCTCCCCGGCCCGCTGGCCGCCCGCGTGGACGAGGCGCTGGAGCGGCTCCGCGCCGAGGACGTGGTCCGCCGGGTGTGGGCCCGCGACCACACCGTCTGGTCTTCGGATCCGGCCGAGATCGCGGACCGGCTCGGGTGGCTGGACGTGCACGACCGCATGCGCGGCCAGGTCGCGGCCCTGCGCTCCTTCGCCGCGCGGGCGGCCGGCGACGGGCTGACCCGCGTGGTCCTGTGCGGGATGGGCGGCTCGACCCTGGCCCCCGAGGTCCTGGCCCGGGTCTTGGGCACCGAAGGTGACGGCCCGGAGCTCGAGGTCCTCGACACGACCCATCCCGACCACCTGCACGCCGTGGAGCGTTCGCTCGACCTGGACCGGACGCTGTTCGTGATCTCGAGCAAGTCGGGGACCACGCTCGAGACCCGGTGCCAGCTGGACCGGTTCTGGAGCCAGGTGGGCAACGGCCACCGGTTCGTCGCCGTCACCGACCCCGGCTCGCCCCTCGAGACCGTCGCCCGGGAGCGGGATTTCCGCGAGGTGTTCGCCGGGGATCCCGAGGTCGGGGGCCGCTACTCCGCGCTGTCCGCGTTCGGTCTGGTGCCGGGCGCGCTCCTGGGGCTCGACCTCGAGGCCCTGCTCGACGGCGCCGCGGAGATGGCGACGGCCTGCGGCCCGGACGTGCCGCCCGCCGACAATCCGGCGGTCCGCCTCGGCGCCCTCATCGGGTCCGCCGCCCTCGCGGGCCGGGACAAGCTCACGCTCGTGGTTCCCGAGGATCTCGCCCCGCTGGGGCCGTGGATCGAGCAGCTCGTCGCGGAGTCCACGGGCAAGCGCGGCCGCGGCATCCTGCCGGTGGCCGGCGAGGAGGTCGGCTCGCCGGACGTCTACGGGGGGGACCGGCTCTTCATCGGCTACGTCGACGGCGACGCCGACTGGCAGGTGTCCTCGCTCGACGCCGCCGGCCACCCGATCGTGCGCATCGAGGGGGCCACGTCCGACGCCCGGGGCCTGGGGCGCGAGTTCTTCCGGTGGGAGCTGGCCACGGCCATCGCCGGGTGGGCCCTGCAGGTGAACCCGTTCGACCAGCCCGACGTGCAGGCCGCCAAGGACGCCACGCAGGCGATCCTCGACGAGGGCGCCGTGGAGCCCGAGCCCTTCGACGACCTGGACCCGCTCTTGAATCACCTGGCGCCGGGCGACTACCTGGCCATCCACGCCTATCTGCCGCCCAACGACGACATGGAGCACCGGCTGCAGGCCGCGCGGATGCGGCTGCGCGATCGCCTGCGGGCCGCGACCACCGTCGGGTTCGGTCCCCGGTTCCTGCATTCGACCGGCCAGCTGCACAAGGGCGGACCGCCCAACGGGGTGTTCGTTCAGGTCGACGACGAGCCGGTCGAGGACGCCGAGATCCCGGGGCGTCCGTTCACCTTCGGCCGGTTGATCCAGGCGCAGGCGCTCGGCGACCTGCGCGCGCTGCGCGCCGGGGGGCGCCGCGTCGCCCGGGTGCACCTGTCCGACCTCGAGTCGGCGTGAGGAGCCGGCTGGTCGTCACCGAGGACCTCGCCGGCGAGGCCGTCCGGCAGTTCCTCCAGGCGGCGCCGCGCACGATCGCCCTGTCGGGTGGCTCCACGCCGCGGCCGGCGTACGAGGCCCTCGCCCGGAGCGGCTACGACTGGGACGGGGTGCACGCGTTCATGGTCGACGAACGTTGCGTGCCGATGAGCCACCCCGACTCCAACTTCCGCATGGCCTCGGAGGCCCTCCTCGCGCGCGTGCCGGCCGTCGTCCATCCGATGAACGGGGCCGCCTGCGAGCCGGACGCCTACGAGGCCGACCTGCGCGCGCACTTCGGCGAGGGTGGCGTCCCCCGGATCGACCTCTGCTTCATGGGCATCGGCGACGACGGGCATACGGCCTCGCTGTTCCCCGGCCGCCCCGAGCTGGACGTGATGGACCGATGGGTGGTCCGGGTGGACGAGCCGGGCATGGAACCCCTTTATCCGCGACTCACGCTGACCGTCCCGGTGCTGTCGGCGGCCCGGCTGGCGCTGTTCCTGGTGAGCGGCGCCTCGAAGCGCGGGCCGGTGGGCCGGCTGCTCGGCGGCGACCCCGACCTTCCCGCGTGCCGGATCCGCGCGGAGGAGGTCGTCCTGGTGGCGACCCCGGACGCGGTCCCCGCGTGAGGCCCGCCTTCGGGCGGGGGGCTACGTGACGCCGCCGACGTGGAGCAGGCGGCCGACGCCGTAGGTCACGGCGGTCGCCGCCGAGCCGATCGCGAGCATCCGTCCGCCCGAGAACCACGCCCCCCGCCCGGTCAGGAGCGACATCGACGCGCCCACGCCGAACAACGCGCCGCCGCCCAAGGCCAGCGCCGTCACCGTGGCGGGCGTCCCGGAGGCGAACAGGAACGGCGCGAGCGGCACGAGCGCGCCGATCGAGAACGTCGCGAACGAGCTGAACGCCGCGCCCCAGGGGGAGCCCAGCTCGTCCGGATCCAGGCCGAGCTCCTCGCGGGCGTGCGTCTCGAGGGCCACCTTCGGGTCGCGCATGACCGCGTCGGTCATGGCCTCGGCCACCGGCCGGGGCATGCCCTTGCGCCGGTACAGCGCGATGAGCTCGCGGCGCTCCTCCTCGGGCTGCGTGGCCAGCTCGTGGGCCTCGATGTGGATGAGCCGCTCGAAGAGCTCCCGCTGGGCCCGCATCGACACGTACTCCCCGGCGCCCATCGAGAAGGCCCCCGCCACCAGGCCGGCGATGCCCGCCACCAGGATCGCCGTGCGCCCTACGCCCGCTCCCGACACGCCCATGATCAGCGACAGGTTCGAGACCAGCCCGTCGTTGATGCCGAAGATGGCGGCCCGGAGCGTCCCGCTCTTGCCCCCGGCCGCCACGCCCGGCTCGTCGGACTCGCCGACGGGGCCCTCGTGCGGCTCGATCTCCTGTGTGCGGGAGGTCAGCAGTCGCGACAGCCGGCTCATCCCGGTGGGTCCTCCCCGGGCTGGCTGCGGAGGAACCGCTCGAGCTCCTTCGCGAGCTCGTCGCCGGTGGGGATGTCCGGGACGTCGTCACCCGTGAGATCGGCGGCGGTCTCCAGCCGGTCGACGTAGTCGGTCAGCTCCGCGTTCTCGGCGACGATGCCGTCGATCCGCTCGCTCCAGCCGACGACGGCCCGGGCGAGGTCGTCGGTGCGCACGTCCACCTCGGCCACCCTCGCCAGGCGCTCGACCAGCGCCAGCGCCGCCTTCGGGTTGGGGCCGCTCGGCAGGTAGTGGGGGACCGCGGCCCACAGGCTGATCGAGCTCAGGCCCAGGCGGTTGGACGCCTCGTGCAGGACGCCCACGATTCCGGTGGGGCCCTCGTAGCGCGACGCGGACATGCCCAGGCGCTCCGCCTCGTCCGTTGTCGGCGCGGACCCGGTCACGCGGATCGGCTGGGTGTGGGGAAGGTCGGCCAGAAAGCCGCCGAGCGTCACGAGCCGCTCGCATCCGAGGTCCATCCCCGTGGAGACGATCGCCTCGCTGAACGTCCGCCACCGGACGCTGGGCTCCAGGCCGGAGAACAACACGATGTCGCGTTCGGGCAGTGCGGCGTGGAAGAACTCCGCCGCCGGCCAGTCGATCCGGCGGGTGACGCCGTCCACGAGCCGGACCGTCGGACGGTTCACCTGGAAGTCGTAGAACTCCTCCGGGTCGATCCACGCGAACCGGCGGGCGCCCCACCGGTCGCGCAGGAACTGGAGGGCTCCGCTCGCCGACTCGCCGGCGTCGTTCCAACCGCCGAACGCGCACACCAGGAGGGGTGATCGGAGCTCGGGCCGGTCCTCGAACACGACGACGTCCACCTCGCTAGCTTCCCACCGCGGGGCACGAGCGCCAAGACGAGGGCCGCCGGGTGGCAGAATGCCCGCCATGGCGAGGCGCGGCGTGCTTCCCGCCGGGATCCTGTGGTCGATCGTCCTGCTGTCGTTCGCGGCGGGGCTGGTCCTGCTGTCCTCGGTGGGGTCCGTCCTGATCCTGCTGGCGGCGCTCCTGGCGATGCTGGCGCCGCTCCGTCCCGACCCCCGCGCGTTCTGGCCGCTCGCCGTCGGCGTCCTGGTGTTCCTCGGCGGCTACACGGTCACGGCGCCGGTGAACTGCCGGGAGGGCGCGGTGGCCTTCGTCGACGGCGGCCAGGTCCCGAGCCGGTTCTGCGACAGCGTCGTGGGGATCGACTACGAGCGGATCGGCGACGAGGACCCCTCGCCGCTTCCCGCGTTCGCCGCGTCCCTGGGCGGGGGGATCCTGGTCGCGGCACTGCTCCGGCTCGTCTGGCCCCGGCGCCGGCCGGTCGAGCCCGTGGAGCCGATCGAGGACCTCGAGGACCCCGAGCCGTGAAGATCACCGGCATCCGCGTCCAGCTCTGCCACTTCCCGCTCGAGGCGCCGTTCACGCCGTCGTGGATCCCCGGCTTCCCCATGTCGATGAACTCGTGCGCGCTCTATCGCCTGCAGACCGACGAGGGACACGAGGGCATCGCCGCCGGTGTGGCGTTCGCCGACGAGGCGAAGGGGCCGGTGAACCTCCTGCGGGCGTTCCTGATCGGCCGCGACCCCGAGGCCGAGTTCGACGACATCTTCAAGATCCTGCGGAGCGCGACCCGGGTCCTGGGCATCCGGGCGTGGCACGTCGAGCTGGCCCTGTGGGACCTGATCGGCAAGTCCCGGGGCGAGCCCGTGTATCGGGTCCTCGGCGGCGAACGGGACCGTGTCCGCGCGTACTGCTCGACGGGTGAGCTCCGCTCGCCCGAGGAGAACGCCGAGCGAGCGGTACAGCGCCGGGACGATGGCTTCGCCGGGATCAAGCTCCGCGTTCGCTTCCCCACCCTCGAGGAGGACGTGGCGGTCGTGCGAGCCGTCCGCGAGGCCGTCGGCCCCGACATGGCGGTCATGGTCGACGCCAACCAGGGCTGGCGCGTCCACGGGTTCGGGCCCTACCCCGAGTGGGACCTCGAGCGCGCGACGGCCTTCGCCTCCGCCGTCGAGCCCTTCGAGCTGACCTGGCTGGAGGAGCCCCTCGACCAGCACGCGTACGCCGAGTACGCGGAGCTTCGCGGACGCACGAGCGTCCCCCTCGCGGCGGGGGAGATGCTCTCGGACTACACGGGGTTCGAGGAGCTCATCGGGCACGGGAGCGTCGACATCCTCCAGCCGGACGCCACGCTGTCGGGCGGCATCCGCCTGGGCCGCGACGTCGCGCGCCTGGCCGAGGACGCGGGCCTCGGGTTCGCGCCGCACACGTGGACGAACGGCGTGGGCCTGGCGGCGAACCTGCACGTGATGGCGGCGAGCCCCAACTGCGAGTGGGCCGAGTTCCCGTTCGACCCGCCGGGGTGGACCCCGGAGGGCCGGGACGCGATGCTCACCGAGCCCTTCCGGCTGGACGCCGAGGGCAACGTCCGCCTCCCCGATCGTCCGGGCCTGGGCATCGAGCTCGACGAGGCGCGCATCGCCGAGCACTCCGAGGAGCTCTAGATGACGGGCCCGAAGAAACCGCGGCGGCCGCGGGACGAGCTCGGCCGTCCCCAGCCCTGGGACGCGGAGGACCGGCTGGACCTCGAGGACTTCGACGCCCTCACCCCCGAGGAGAACCACCGGCTCGGCCGCGAACACTTCAAGGCCGGACGCTTCTTCCCGGCGCACGAGGCGTGGGAGACCGTGTGGAAGCAGCGGAAGGACACGCCCGAGGAGGAGCTCTTCAAGGGCCTGTCCCAGATCGGGGCCGGCTACGTCCACCTGCACCGCGGCAACGCGCACGGCGCCAAGACCCTGCTCCGCCGGGGCGGGCGGCGGGTCGCGAGGTATCCGGCGGGCACGGAGGGCGTGGACACCGAGCGCGTCTCCCGGATCGCCCTCGAGCACGCAGACGCCATCGAGGCCGAAGCGGCCGGGCGGGACCGGCAGGCCCGGGGGGTCGTGGACCCGGGGCGGTTCAAACCCCCCACGATCTGATGCCCCTCGAGTGGCGCCGCGGGGACTACGCGATCTCCACGGACCCGGCTCGGCTGGACCTCGGCGTGATCCACGGCTTCCTGGACCGGGAGAGCTACTGGGCCGAGGGCGTGACCCGGGACCGGGTGGCGCGCAGCATCGAGCGGTCCCTCCCGTTCGGCCTCTACGACGCCTCGGGCGCGCAGGCGGGGTTCGCCCGCGTCGTCACCGACTTCACGATCTTCGCCTGGCTGTGCGACGTGTTCGTGCTGGAGCCGCATCGCGGCCTGGGCCTGGGGGTCTGGCTGGTCGAGACCGTGATGTCGCATCCGGAGCTGCAGTCGCTGCGTCAGTGGCTGCTGGGGACGAAGGACGCCCACGGGCTCTACGCGCGGTTCGGGTTCGAGCCGGCGGAGGAGCCGGGACGGTACCTGCGGGTCCGCCGCTCCGAGCGGGAGATCGCGGGGGGCTGAGCGCGCATTTCGGGTATTCTCCGCGGGCCAAGTTACCGGAAGGTAGGTTGATCGATGAACGTCGTGGTCCTTTCGAAGTTCGTACCGAACCCGGAGGGGGTGCCCGAGATGGGCGACGACTTCCTCCTGAAGCGCGAGGGCGTGGAGGGCTCGCTCGACCCCGGCGACGAGTTCGGCGTCGAGGCCGGGCTGCAGCTGGCCGACACGACCGGCGGAGAGGTCACCGTGGTGTCCATGGGGCCCGAGGCCGGCGCAACCCAGGCCATCCGCAAGGCCCTGTCGATGGGCGCCGCCAAGGGCGTCATGATCAGCGACCCGCAGCTGAAGGGCTCGGACGCACTCGTGACCGCGAAGGTGCTCGCCGCCGCCGTGCAGCGCGCCGGGTTCGACGTCGTGATCGCCGGGGTGGAGTCCACCGACGGCTACACGGGGACGCTCCCGATGACCCTGGCCGAGCTCCTCGGGGTGCCGGCGCTCACGTTCGCCAAGCACATCGAGAACCGGGACGGGACGATCGTCATCCAGCGCCAGACCGAGACCGGCTACGACGTGGTCGAGGCGCCGGCGCCCGTGGTCATCACCGTCACCGCCGGCGCGAACTCGCCGCGGTATCCGACCCTCAAGGGCATCATGCAGGCCAAGCAGAAGCCTGTGGACCAGGTGACAGTGTCCGATCTCGGGCTGGCCGAGGCCGACACCCAGCCCACCCAGACCGTCGAGGCCGTGAACGCCGCGCCGGAGAAGGCGGCGGGCGAGGTCATCGAGGACGACGGGAACGCGGCCTCGCGCATCGCCGACCTCCTGGCGGAAGCGAAGGTGATCTAGGTGGCCAAGATCTGGATCTACGCGGACGTCACCGGCGGGAAGGTCAACTCGGGCGCTCTCGAGCTGCTGACCAAGGCCCGCTCGATCGACGGGGCGGAGGTGGCCGCCGTGGCCCTCGGGCCCGGAGCGACCGACGCCGCCGCCACCCTCGGCGAGCACGGGGCGGCGACCGTCTACGCGAGCGACGACGCGGTCTACGACGACCACCTGGCGCAGCCGGCCGCGCACGCGCTGAAGCAGCTGGTCGACGAGCACCAGCCGAACCTGATCCTGTTCGGCCTCACCTACCCGAGCCGCGACGTGGCCGGCCGCCTGCAGGCCCTCACCGGCTCGACGCTGATGAGCAACGCGAGCGATCTGCCCTCGACGGACACGGCCCAGACACAGATCTTCGGGGCCACGAAGATCGTGGACGTGAAGCTGGGCGGTCCCGATCCCAAGCTCGTCATCTTCCGCCCGAAGTCGTTCCCGGCGGAACCGAGCGGAGGATCGGCGAACGTCGTCGCCGTCAACGCCGAGATCGGAGACGACCTCAAGAAGGCGAAGCGCACCGAGCGCCACGAGGAGGAGGCCACCGGGCCGAAGCTCGAGGACGCGGCGGTCGTGGTGTCCGGCGGCCGGGGTCTGCAGGACGCGAGCAACTTCAAGCTGATCGAGGAGCTCGCGGCCGCGATCGGCAAGGCCGCCACCGGCGCCACGCGGGCGATCGTCGACTCCGGCTGGGTGCCGTACAGCTACCAGGTCGGGCAGACCGGCAAGACCGTGAAGCCGAGCGTCTACATCGCGGTCGGGATCTCCGGCGCGACCCAGCACCTGGTCGGCATGAAGGAGTCGAAGCGGATCATCGCCATCAACAAGGACCCCGAGGCCCCGATCTTCAAGATCGCCGACCTCGGCGTCGTGGGCGACGCGCTGAAGATCCTCCCGCAGCTGACGGAGGAAGTGAAGAAGCGCAAGGGCTAGCCCACCTGGTCACTCCCATGCAGGCGGCGGGCAGCCCGCCTCCGCTGTTTACGCCAGGTGTGCCCGCATCACTACAAGGCAAGCTGCCCTAGCCCGCTCTGTAGCATCTCGCGGGTACGCAAGCCCCAGGGGGACGCCCTTGTCGCTTCGAATAGTGGGCGATCTCCAGGCATCGGTCATTTGCGGCCCTGCCTCAGACCGAACCGTCCGGACGAGGTGCAAGTAGGCCTCGCCCAACTCGCTTGACTCAAGTTGTAGCCGAGCCACGTGGAGGTCCAGGCGGGTCTGAACATCGCTGGCGCGCGCGATCAACTCCGCAGCGGTCATAGGTGAGGTCTTCGATCGGCGTCTGATCAGGTAGGGAAGCTCTTGGTAATCAGACACAGCTCGAAGTGCCTCGCTAAAGAGTGTTCTCAGAGCATCGCGACGCTTCGTCCACTGCTCCCGTCTGTAGCCCCATACCGCAACGAGGGCCGCGAGGGCAGCCGCCGCCATTGGCACGGCGATGGCGCCCCAAAACGTCTCGTGCCAATTCACGGCGCCAGCGAGCATCATGCCGCTGCGCCCGGAATGCCGTGAGGTGCCTCTTCGCCAAGCCAGATCCTGGAGATCGAATACTCCAATTCAAAGAAGAGATGCCGTCTCGCGATCTCCACGAGCGCATACAGACCGTCAGAATACGTCCAGCGCTTCGAGCGTTCATCGCGGGGGTACCAGAGGCAAAGCGGTCCGCTGTGCTTCGGGTCCGAGGACGGAGTCCGCCTCCGCTGCCTACGCCTTGTCTTGCAAAGGCATCTCGGGCCAGCGCAGAACGCGTGCTTTCGGAGACGCGGGGTCCAGCTGTACACCAGAGGATAGTCATGAGGCGCGAGCCCGTAGGTCTCATACGGCGGATGCCTCCAGAACTCAATGGACAGATCCTGCGGAAGGTCGCCGGGAACCCACAAGTCGCGGATCAGATACCTCGTGATGGTGGGACGGTAGGAGGCGACGAGAGACTCCCGAAGATTGGTTCTGGCATCCCATTCGAAAGTCAGCATGGCCTGCGGGTCAGGGCTCGTCCACGTCAGACCGATAGCGGATTCAGTTCGGAGAGGGATCGTCGCTCCACCCCCTGTTTCGGGGTAGGGAAATTTCGGTCCCGCTCCCCACCGAGACGGATCCGCGTGAGGCCAAGCGGGCCTTGGCGGCATCGCGCTCCTCATCACGGAGCGAGGAAGAGTCTGGAGCTGGCACGATCTCAGGCAACAGGTTTGACAGCTCCGCCTGGGCGCCCAGCGGACGTCCCTCTGCCTCGGCCTTGATGGCGGCCTCGACGAGATCCAGGGCTTCCCGGAGTCGCTTGACGGCTTCCTCGGCGTCTACTTGGGGGAGGATGGATGGGCCAACGAAGGCGGGGTCAGGTGTCGGGCCGGCCGTCACCTGCCGGATGGCTCCAGCGAAGAAGCTTCGAAGACTGTCGATCTGCGGCCCCGAAGAGACCGTAGGTAGCGCGAGGACTTTCAGATGCCACGAACAGAAGACCCCGTCATGAGCCCCGTTCCAGTACTTCAGCAAACGGACCGTCTTCGCGAAGCCCGCGGACGTCTTCTTATTGGCTTCGAGAACCAGCCTCGTGTGCGTTTCGGGATCCGACCGGTCCCATGTGGAATCCTTCGGGATCCAGAGCCCGCGAACAGGATGGTCGACGGCGCAGATCACGTCACCGGTGAAGTCCGTGGCCCGGGGAGTGACCGGGTGCGAGAAGCGAACGAGGAGAGACCGCTTGCGGCCCTCGACCTCAACACGCAGCTTTGGGTATTCGGCGATCAGAGCCCGCCGAATGGCGCCGGATGCACGAGTCTTGAGCTCGTCAGCACTGGCCTTGCCAGGACCGAATTGCTGGGCTGGGTCCGGGATGACCACCCCCAGATCAAAATCGCTGAGCGGATCCAGCGCGTCACCGTGCGCGAGGGAGCCGTTGAAATAGACCCGAGCGCCAGGGAACTCAACCCGCAGCTCCTCCGCAATAAGCTCCCGCCGACGCCGCGCCTCCTTCAGCTCGTCGTCGGTTACCTCGATCGCCTCACGGGCTTTCCGCAGCCAGTCTTCAATTGACATAGATCCCTCCTGTAGGGTAGCGCGCTTAATCCTCTCCCCTAATTATATCACGCTACTTATAAAATCGACCCTGAATCCCGATTGGCTTCATCGAGGCGCGAGGTTATCTGCCTACACTTAAGCAATGGGGAGCCTGGACCCACGCGGCGTACGAGATCTGTTCGACGGCTCCCAACTGCGTTTGGCGCGCGAACTTCGCGGGCTCACACAGGTCGAACTAGGGAGGCTGACGGGTATCTCCGGCGCAGCAATCAGCCAGATAGAGCAAGGTCTGGTACGGCCGTCCGTTGGAACGCTGGAGGATATAGGTCGGGAGCTTCGATTCCCACTTCAGTTCTTTGCCACAGATGGATCAAGCGGCGTCGCCACTGCATTCTTCCGCAGCCTCAGGACGGCTCCGGCAAAGGAACGCAGACGAGCTCGAGCTTTCGCCGCGATCCTAAGACGCTTCGGAGCCGCGCTAGGCCGATATGTAGATCTGCCAGCAGTCGAAGTTCCAAAGCTATCCGCGACGCCGATGGACGGCCCTGACCAAATAGAAATGCTGGCGCAAGAGGTGCGGAGACAGTGGGGCCTCGATGCCGGACCCGTCGCCGACGTCGCTGCGTTGATGGAGGGCCATGGGGTTCTCTTGGCGCGTCCGCTCTTGGCGACCCGGCAGGTGGATGCTTTCTCCGTTGCGTTTGAGGATCATCCGGTGGTCCTGCTTGGCGCAGATAAGGGGAAGCGCGATCGTTCCAGATTCGATGCCGCTCACGAACTCGGACACCTCGTGATGCACGGCCCGGATTACCCTCAAGCCGAGGCGGAGCGACAGGCTCAACAGTTCGCCGCCGCGCTTCTGATGCCACAGCGCGATATTCGCAATGAGCTGCCTGCAAGGGTGGACTGGAATCGACTCTTGGCCCTGAAGGGCCGCTGGGGCACATCGATTGCTTCGCTGCTCTACCGTGCGCGCACGCTGCGCGTAATGAAGGAGCCTGAATACATCAGGGCATCAAAGGGTCTATCCGCGCGTGGGTGGCGTGTCGATGAGCCCGGCAACCTCGGTCCTCCAGAGGCACCTCGGCTTCTTTCTGAAGCCGTTCGCCTAGCGGAGGAAGCCGGCCACACCTTGTTGGACATCGCGTCTGAGGCAGGGGTACCGCCCGAGGAATTGTCACTCATTTTGGTGGCGGCCCAGCCCCGGCCGCGACTTTCTCTCTAGCTTCCACCCGCTTCACTTCCGGGTCCGTCCTGCGTTTCTCCGGACGTGGGGCACAATGGCTCTCGAATGACGAGGACGACGGACGCGAGGCGCATCGCGCTCGCGCTCGCCACGGTCTACGTCATCTGGGGCTCCACCTACCTGGCCATCCGCGTCGCGGTCGAGACGCTGCCGCCCTTCCTGATGGCCGGGACGCGGTTCCTGGTCGCGGGCGCGGTCCTGCTGGCGTTCGCGATCCGGCGCGGGGATGCCGAGGGCGACCGGGTGGGCTGGCCCCAGTGGCGGGCCGCGGCGATCGTGGGCGGCCTGCTGCTGCTCGGAGGCAACGGCGGCGTGGTGTGGGCCGAGCAGCGTGTGTCCTCGGGCGTCGCCGCGCTCATCGTCGCCACCGTCCCGATCTGGATGGCCCTGTTCGCCGCGCGGCGGGACCGCGAGGGGATCCGGGCGCGGGCGGGGATCGGCCTCGCCCTCGGCTTCGCCGGCACCGTGCTGCTGGCCCGGACCTCGGGCGCGGACGGGGGGGCCGTGAACCTGGCGGGCACGCTCGCGCTCGTGTTCGCCTCGATCTCCTGGGCCTTCGGCTCGGTCCTGGCCCCGAAGCTCGCCCTGCCCAGACGGCCGATGGTCACCACCGGCCTGGAGATGCTGGCCGGAGGGGCCCTGCTGACGCTCGCGGGGATCGCCACCGGCGAGGTCGCGGATGTCCATCTCGAGGCGTTCTCGAGGGCCTCGCTGCTCGCCTTCGCCTACCTCGTCGTGGCCGGATCGCTGGCGGGGTTCAGCGCGTACTCGTGGCTGCTGCACAACACGAGCTCCCAGGTCGCGTCCACGTACGCGTACGTGAACCCGATGATCGCGGTGTTTCTGGGGTGGTTGATCCTGAGCGAGCCGGTTTCGGGAATGACCATCCTGGCGGCCGCGTTGATCATTGGGGCGGTAGCCCTTATCGTGCTGGGAGCAAGCGCTCGACGCGCGGAGCCCGTACCGGCGCCGATCGAAGCGCCGGCGGTGGCCGAGGAGCGCGCGAGCGGTTAGGTCCCCGGAGCCTGGGAAGGCTCCAACCTGCACGGGAAATTCGCCCCGGAGGGCTTTCGCGGGGTGCCGCGGCGTTGCACCATGGGCAGAGTGAGAAACGGAGACGTGTGAGCGAGACCACCGACGATTTCGGGCTGTACCTCGAGACGGCCGTGAAGGAGCCCCTCCTCACGAAGGAGGAGGAGGTCGAGCTCGCCATGTGCATCGAGTATGGCGAGGAGGCCAAGGCGCGCCTGGCGGCCGGACGCATGAAGTCGCCCCAGTCCATCCGCAAGGCGAAGGAGGCCGCCCGCAAGGGCGAGGCCGCCCGACAGCGGTTCATCAAGGCCAACCTCCGCCTGGTCGTGTCCGTGGCCCGCAAGTACCAGGGCCAGGGCCTGCCCCTGCTCGACCTGGTGCAGGAGGGCAACGTCGGGCTGATGCGCGCGGTCGAGCTCTTCGACTGGCGGCGCGGCTTCAAGTTCTCCACGTACGCCACGTGGTGGATCCGCCAGGCCATCACCCGCGCCATCGCGGATCAGGGCCGCCAGATCCGGCTGCCCGTGCACGTCCACGACCAGGTCCGGCGCCTGCGCCGCACCTTCATCCAGCTGTCGCAGTCCCTGGGGCGCGACCCGAAGCCGGACGAGCTGGCCAAGGCGCTCGAGATCCCGGTCGAGGAGGTCGTGCGCCTGCTCGAGGCCGAGGGCCGCGAGCCGGTGAGCCTGCAGACCCCGGTGGGGGAGGAGACCGAGCTCGGCGAGCTGATCATCCAGGCCGACGAGCAGTCCCCCCTCGACCAGGTCGAGGACGCCATGCTCCGCGACGAGATGGCCGGCGCCGTCATGAACACGCTCGACCCGCGGGAGCGCCAGGTCATCGCGCTGCGATACGGCCTCGGCGACGGGCACCCCATGAGCCTGCGCGAGGTGGGCCGCCGCCTGGGCATCTCCGGGGAGCGGGTCCGCCTGATCGAGCGCGAGGCCCTCACCAAGCTGCGCAGCTCCGACGTGATCGCCGCCGCCGGCTGGGCGTAAGCCCCCGGTGCTGGTCGTCCTGACCGGCGCCGAGGGCACGATCGGCGCCGGGTTCCGCGAGGAGTACCTCGCCAACTACCGAGACGCCTACGACCTCCGCCTCGCCGTGCATGCGGAGGACTTCGCCGACGATCGCTTCCCGGACGTCGTCCGGTTCGACCTGGCCGAGACGGCGTCCGTCCGCGAGGCGTTCCGGGGCGCCGACTGCGTGATCTCGCTCGCCGCGAACGCGAACTGGCAGGCGCCGTGGGAGGAGCTCGTCGAGCCGAACCTCCTCGGGCAGATCAACGTCTTCGAGGCGGCCCGGCTCGAGGGGGTCCGGCGCGTGGTCTGGGCGAGCAGCGTGCACGCGATCATGGGCCACCCGGTGGACCGCCAGGTGCACGAGCACGACGCCCCGTGGGCGGACTCGGCGTACGGGGCGACCAAGGTGTTCGGCGAGGCGCTGTGCGGGGCGTACTCCGCCGAGCACGGGCTGTCGTGCATCGCCCTGCGCATCGGCGCCTACGTGCCGCCCGGGCGGCTGGAGGAGCTGCACCACTCGAGGAACCCGCAGCTGCTCGACATCGTCATCACCCAGCGCGACATGGCGCAGCTGGTGCATCGCTGCGTGACGGCGCCGGACTCCGTCCGGTTCGAGGTCCTCCACGCCCTCAGCGACAACCGCTACAAGCGCATGGACATCGGCCGGGCTCGGGAGGTCGTCGGCTACGCCCCGCAGGACGACGCCTTCGAGATCAGCGTCGCCGTCGAGCTCGGGCCGGAGGAGAAGGTCTAGGTCGGTTCGGGCCTCTGGGGTACGCTCCCGCCCCATGGCCGCCGAGTCCTCCGTCGCCGCGATCCGGGCCGCCGTCGAGGCGGTCCTCCCCTCGACCGTGTCCGGCCCCGGGGCCGCGGAGCTGGGCGTCGAGCGGCACGTGGTCGAGCAGATCGAGGTCACGTTCCCCGGGATGCTCGACCTGCTCGAGATCATGCTGAACGCCTACGCCTCGGACGTCGCCGCCGGGTCCGTGTTCGAGGACCTTTCCATCGAGGACCGCCAGCAGGTGCTCCGTCTGATGTCCATGGAGGAGAGCCAGGACATCGTCGAGATCGTCGACGCGATCCTGGTGTTCACCTACGGCGGCGTGTACTCGGAATGGACCGGCTACGACCGCGCCACCGGGCGCCTCGATCCGCCGGCGTCCTGGGACGAGGTCGGCTATCCCGGGCCGTCGCGTGGCCACCCCGTCTACCGGACGGACGCGTGAGCCCCGACGTCATCGTGGTGGGGGCGGGAGGCGGAGGACCCGTCGTCGCCCGGGAGCTCGCCGAGCGGGGGATCAAGGTCCTGATGCTCGAGGCGGGTCCGTGGCTCGACCCGGACCGCGACTACTCGCTCCTGTAGGACTACATGGGCGCGCTCGGCGACGGGCGCCTGCGCTGGGGCCCGGGGGACCGGACGAAGCCCCCGTGGGTGCGCCGCCGCGACGGCGTCGGCCTGATCCGCCAGCTGGCGGGCGTCGGCGGCACCACCCAGCACTACAACGGCATCTCCGCGCGGCCGTATCCGTCGGCCATCGACGGCCACTGGCCGATGTCGTACGCGGACCTGGTCCCGTACTTCGAGCGGGTGGAGGAGTTCCTGCCGGTCTCGATGGTGTCCGACCTGGCCACCAAGGATGCCCTGTTCGCCGCCGGCTGCGACGCGGTCGGCCTGCCGAAGAGCGAGTCGAAGGACGTGAACGGCACCGCGGTGTGGCGTCCCACGTACAACGCGATCCTGCCGATCGCGAAGATGACGCCCGGCGGGCCGTTGACTTATCCCGAGGTCGACGGGTGCACGATGTGCGGGCGGTGCATCGAGGGGTGCCCGAACCCGGTCGGCGCGCCCCTCGAGCGCAAGGCGAAGCGCTCGACGAACGTCAGCTACGTGCCCGCGGCGGTGGAGACGGGCAACTGCGAGGTCGTCCCCGACGCGTTCGCGACCGCGATCCTGTTCGAGTCCGGCGGCGACCGCGGGGCCCGGGTCCGGGGCGTGCGGTGGCGCTCCACCGAGACCGGCGAGGTCGAGGAGGCCGAGGCCCGGGTGGTGGTCCTGGCCGGGGGAGCCATCGAGTCGCCCCGGCTGTGGCTGAACTCGGGGCTGCCCAACTCGACGGACGTGGTCGGGCGGTACCTGACCATGCACCTGCAGGACTTCGTCACCGGCATCTTCGACCGCGAGGTCCGCCCCGACGTCGGCCAGGTCACCATGGCCCGGGCCGACTTCCCCGGACAGGGCGGGACGCTGTTCACCCAGGGCGTCGGGCCCCAGTCGTTCGCGCTGATCATGAACGCGGGGCACGGGTTCTGGGACGAGCCTGTGACGGGAGAGCCCTGGGAGACGGTGGGACGCGGCTGGGGCGCCGACGCCGCCCGCCGGGTGGCGGACTACTCCCGGTCGCTCACGCTGGTGGTGTGCACCGACGACGAGGAGGCCCCGGAGAACCGCGTGACGATCGCGGACGACTGGGGCCCCGACGAGAACGGCCCGGTGCCCAAGGTGACCTACAACCCCACGCCCACGTCGGTGGAGCGCCAGGACTGGCTCGCGCGCAAGGGCGCGGAGATCCTCCGCGCCGCCGGTGCCCGGACCGTTCACCGCACGAACGTCCAGCCCGCCTACTTCACCCACATCATGGGGACGCTCCGGATGGGCGACGATCCCGCGACGAGCGCGGTGGACACGGGCTGCGAGGCCCACGAGGTCGAGGGACTGTTCGTGGGCGACAGCGCCGCCCTGGTCAACGGCCTCGGCGGGCCGAACCCGACCCTCACCCTCCAGGCGCTGGCCGCGCGAACCGCGGACCAGATCGCGGGCCGGTTCTTCGCCTGATCGCTAGGCGGACCTGCGTCCGCCCTTGCGGTTGACCGCCGCGAGGAGCTGCGACTTCGTCATCTTCGAGCGTCCCTCGATGCCCAGGTCCCGGGCCTCGTTGTAGAGCTGGTCGCGCGTGCGTCCCCCGGGCCCCGAGTGGGACCGCAGCCCTCCTCGCCGGCCGGAGGAGATGTCCCGGACGCTCGACCGGGAGGACTCTCGTCCCCCGTGCAGCCTTCCCGTCCGGTCCCGGGTTGACACGGGCCGGCGTTCCATGGTTTCCTTCGAACTAGTCCAAATCGAACTAGTTCGAGCGAAACTAAGTAACGAAGGACGTGGGGAATGGCGAAGGGACGAGAGGCGCTTCCAAAGCTCCCGGCGGGGACGTGGGCGATCCTCGGGTTGCTCACGTTCGGCGAGCAGTCCGGCTACGACCTGAAGAAGCTTGTGGACGCGTCCGTCGGCCATTTCTTCAGCCCCGCGAAGAGCCAGATCTACTCGGAGCTCCGCCGCCTGGTCCAGCTCCGGTACGCGCGGGAGCGGGAGATCGCCCAGACCGACCGTCCCGACAAGCGCAACTACACGATCACGCCGGCGGGGGAGACCGCGTTGCGGCGGTGGCTCGACGAGTCGCCCCTCGAGGAGGACTCGTTCAAGAGCCCGTTCCTGGTGAAGGTCTTCTTCGGCCGGTACATGGACCGGGACCGCCTGATCGAGCAGGTCCGCGAGTACCGGGACCGGAGCGCGGCGGAGCTGGCGGAGCTCGAGGCCCTCGAGCCGACGCTCCGCGGCCAGCCGTTCGCGGCGTTCCCGTACCTGACGCTGCGGGCGGGGCTGTCCAGCTGCCGCCACTCGATCCGGTGGTGCGACGAGGTGCTCAGGGCGCTTCAGGAAGAGGTGATGACGTGACCGGGACAGAGGTGGCGGTGGAGGTCCGGGACCTGGTGAAGACGTTTCCGGCCCCGGGTGGGGGCGAGCTGCGGGCGGTCGACGGCGTGTCGTTCACGGTGAACCGCGGCGAGGTGTTCGGGTTCCTCGGGCCCAACGGGGCCGGCAAGACCACGACGCTGGAGATCATCGAGGGCCTCCAGACCCCCAGCTCGGGGCGGACCTTCGTCCTGGGGATGGACTCCCAGCGCGACCGCAGCCGGATGAAGGAACGCATCGGGGTCCAGCTGCAGGCCGGGGCGTACTTCGACTACCTGACGCTGGAGGAGATCCTCGACCTGTTCGGCTCGTTCTACCCCCGGCGCGTCGCTCCCCAGGAGCTGCTGGACAAGGTGGGGCTCCTGGAGAAGCGCAAGGCGCTGGTTCGGGAGCTTTCCGGCGGACAGGCACAGCGGTTCTCGATCGTGGCCTCGATGGTGAACGACCCCGAGGTGGTGTTCCTGGACGAGCCCACGACGGGCCTCGACCCGCAGGCCCGGCGCAACCTGTGGGACTTCATCTCGTGGATCAGGCAGGAGGAGGGGAAGACCGTCGTCCTCACCACGCACTACATGGAGGAGGCCCAGGTCCTGGCCGACCGGGTCGCGATCATCGACCTCGGGGTCATCCAGGCCCTGGATACGCCCATCGGGCTGATCCAGCAGCTCCCCACGGCCTACCGGATCCGTCTGGAGGCGACGCGACGGGTGGACGTGCGGGCCCTGAAGCGCCTGCCGGGCGTGGCCGAGGTCGCGGAGTCGCCCAACGGGTCGTATCGCTACGAGCTCTCGGTGGCCCGGGCCCAGGAGTCGCTCACCCCCCTGATGGATCTGGTGAAGGAACGCGGGATCGAGCTGAACGACGTCCAGGTCACGCCTGCCACCCTGGAGGACGTGTTCCTGTCCACGACCGGCCGCAGCCTGAGGGAGTGAGTACGATGCGCAGGCTCTTCGTGGCGAGCGTGAAGATGCTGTACCGCGACAAGCAGGCCCTGTTCTGGGCGATGGCGTTCCCGGTGATCTTCGCCGTGGTGTTCGGCCTGTTCGACTTCTCCCAGGCGCCGGAGGTCTCCATCGGCGTGGTCGCCGAGTCGGAGTCCGACGTCGGCGACGCCCTGGTGTCCGGGCTGCGGGAGGTGGAGTCCTTCGAGGTCGAGGCCCGCGCGAACCTGGACGCGGCCCGGGGGGACGTCACCGACGGCGATCTGGACGTCGTGCTGGCGGTGCCGAAGCCGTCCCGCGGTCCGGCCCGGATCGACGTCCTCTACAACCAGAGCAACTTCGAGTCGAACCAGTTCGCGCTGTCGGCGATCGAGCGGATCGTCGGCGGCTTGAACCTGCGTCTGGCCGGGGTGGACCGGCCGCCCCTGGCCATCGAGGCCGTGGGCGTCGAGGGCCGCTCGATCGAGTACTACGACTTCCTGCTCCCGGGCCTGGTGGCGATGGGCGTGATGAACTTCGCGATCACCGGCATGGCCATCTCGATCTCCCGGTACCGGGAGCAGCGGATCCTGAAGCGGATCCTGGCAACGCCGCTCCGGCCGTCGAAGTTCCTGGTGTCCCAGGTGCTGGCTCGGCTGGTGCTGTCGGTCTTCCAGGCCGGCCTCATCCTGGCGGTGGGGGTGTTCGCGTTCGGCGCGAACGTCTACGGCAACGTGCTGTGGATCTTCGTGCTGGCCACCGTTGCGAACCTGGTGTTCCTGAACATCGGGTTCGCCGTCGCGGGCCGAGCCTCGAACCCCGACGCGGCCCAGGGCATCGCGCAGGCGGTCGCGCTGCCGATGATGTTCCTCTCGGGCGTGTTCTTCCCGACCGAGGACCTTCCCGAGGTCGTTCAGGCCGTCGTCCGGTGGCTCCCCCTCACCCCGCTGCTCGAAGCCCTGAGGACGGTCTCGGTGGACGGGCTCTCGATCACCCAGACCGGTCCCCAACTGCTGATGCTTGCCGGGTGGGTGGTGGTCTCGTTCGTGCTGGCGAACCGGATGTTCCGCTTCGCGCGAGCCTGAGGGGTCGCGATTCCCGGCCGATCCGATACGGTCGGGGCTTCGCGCGGTCGAACTTCGGTTGGGAATCGCGCGGCCGGTTCCAGGGTTGTGACCGGGCGAGCGAAGGAGGCGCGGATGGCGAATGCGGCGATCGAGACCGAGGGGCTCGTCAAGACCTTCGGAGACGTGCGGGCGGTCGACGGGGTCAACCTGTCCATCCCCGAGGGATCGATCTTCGGCCTGCTCGGCCCGAACGGGGCCGGCAAGACCACGACGATCAGGATCCTGGCCACGCTGCTCGAGCCCGACGCCGGGCGGGCGACCGTCGGTGGCTACGACGTCGTGAAGGATCCGCACGCCGTGCGGAGCCTCATCGGGCTGGCCGGCCAGTACGCGGCAGTCGACGAGATGATCTCCGGCCGCGAGAACCTCTACATGATCGGGCGGCTCCTCGGGATCGCGAAGGCGGAGGCAAGGGCGCGGGCGGACGAGCTCCTCGAGACGTTCGACCTCTCCGAGGCCGCGACCAAGATCGCGAAGACCTATTCGGGCGGCATGCGCCGGCGGCTCGACCTCGCGGCGAGCCTCGTGGGTCGCCCCCGGTTCCTCTACCTCGACGAGCCCACGACCGGACTCGACCCGCGGAGCCGCCTCGAGCTGTGGGAGCTCATCCGGGGGCTGGTGTCGGGCGGCACGACCGTGCTGCTCACCACGCAGTACCTCGACGAGGCCGACCGGCTGTCCGACCGCATCGTCGTGATCGACCACGGCCGGGTGATCGCCGAGGGAACCTCCGACGAGCTCAAGGCCCAGGTCGGCGGCCTGGTCCTGGAGGTCCACCCCGCGATCGCCGACTGCGGCAAGGCCGCCCGCGTGCTGCGGGAGTTCGCCGAGCCGGCGAGCTCCCTCCGCGAGGAGGAGGACTTCGTGAGCGCCTCGGTGGCCCACCCCTCCGTGCTCGGGCCCGTCGTGCTGGCCCTGGAGAAGGCGGGGGTCACGGTCGAGGACCTGGCCCTGCGCCGCGCGAGCCTGGACGAGGTGTTCCTGTCCCTCACGGGACACGCCGCCGAGAGCGCCCCGGCGGAGGAACCCGAGCGCGAGCCGGAGAGGAGCCGGGCATGAGCGCCACCACCGCGGCCACCACCACCGCCGTCCCTGCGGCCCGCCGGCTCGGACCGGGCACGGCCATCCGCAACGCGGCGAGCATCGCCCGCCGCAATCTGATCCGCATCAAGTCGGACCCCGAGCAGCTCACCGGGGCCACCGTCCAGCCGCTCATGTTCCTGACGCTGTTCGTCTTCGTGTTCGGCGGGGCGATCGCCGAGGGCGGCTGGCGGGAGTATTTGCAGTTCGCCCTCCCCGGCATCCTGATCCAGGGCATCTCGTTCCAGGGGTTCAGCACGGCGCTCGGGCTCAACAACGACTTCGAGCACGGGCTGATCGACCGGTTCCGGTCGCTGCCGATCGCCCGCTCGTCGGTGGTCGCCGGCCGGATCATGGCCGACAGCGTCCTGATCCTGTGGGGGACGTTCGTAATCGTCGGGTTCGGCATGGTGCTCGGGTTCCGCTTCACCGGCGGCCTGGGCGGCGCGGTGGGCTCGGTGCTGCTCGTGTGGGCGTGGGGCATGACCGTGTGCTGGCCGCTCGGGTTCATCGGCATCCTGGCGAAGAGCCCCCAGGCCGTGAACACGGGCGCGTTCATGATCATCCTGCCGATAACGTTCGCCTCGTCCGTGTTCGTCCCGGCCGCGTCGATGCCGGGGCCGCTCCGGGCCTTCGCGGAGGCCAACCCGATCACGAAGGTCGCCGAGGCCGCCCGGGGGCTCATGCTCGGGGTCCGGCCGGGTGAGCCGCCGCTGGCGGACAACCTGATCCCGGCGATCCTGTGGATGGTCGGGATCGTCGCGGTGTTCGCGCCGCTCGCCGTGTGGCGGTACCGGAAGCGCGCGATCTGAGGCCCGGGGCTCAGGCGACCAGGATCCGGCGGAGGACCTCCAGGCCGTCGGGCGAGGACGCGATGGCGTGCCCCATGCCGGGCACGATCTCCAGGGCCACGTCGGTCCCGTCCTCGCGCAGGCGCGCGACGTAATCCTCGGCGTGGGGGCGGACGCGGTCGCGCTGGCCGATGATCACCCGGACGCGGGTCTCGGGATACGCGTAGTCGCTGCCGCCGAGGTCGACGCTGGCCTCGAGCCACCGCGGGCGGAAGCCGGGGTCGTTCGAGACGCACGGGCCTCCGCCTCCGCGGAAGCCCCAGGACGTGTCGATGGTCTGGGTGCTCGAGCCCGCGTACCAGTACGCCTCCTCCGCGGGGTCGCGCAGGCAGCCCTGGGCGAGGGCGGCGTGGGGCGGCCCCCCCGTGGGCACCAGGACGTCGACCAGGTCCGCGATGCCGTAGAACGCAAGCGCGTACGTGATCTGCGAAGCGCCGCCGCTGCTGCCGCTCAGGCAGAAACCGCACCGGCCGGGAGCGGGGGCGGCAAGGCCGAGGGGCACGTACACCTCGTCGTGGATCCAGCGGATCGCGGTGGCCGACCGGCAGGCCAGCCGGTGGGGGCCGGCCATCTCCCCGGACGATGCGCCCAGCCACTCGTCCTTCCAGCGGATCTGCACCACGGCGAGGCCTTCGTCGCGGAGGTCCGACACGAACGACGCGGTGGAGCCCTCGTCGACCCACCATTCCCGGCCGCCGCCGCCGGAGAACAGCGCGACGGCGCCGCGCGCCTCTCCGCGCGGCTCGGCCACCGCGATGGAAACGCGTGCGTCCTCCCGGACGCCCGGGCAGGCGACACGGAACGGGCGGCAGGCATGGCCGTCCGGGCAGGGGTCGCCCTCCGGGAAGGAGTCCGGCGCGATCGTGCCAAGCGGCAGCGCGTCCTCGATCCCGACATCGGGCCGAGGGCTCCCGGCCGGCGACGTCGCGGGAGTGCTGGAGCCGGCGGTCGGGTCCGGCCCGGGTCCTCCCTCGGGGCGGACCACCGCGAACACGACGACGGCCGCCAGCACGACGGCGGCGATCCCCAGGATGAGCGGCGCGGCTCGCTTCATGGCCTACAGGATCGCCGACTCCGGACCCGAGCGCGACTCGGAGGATCAGCGACCGTGTGATGCTTCCGCCCGTGGCGCCACGCATACCCCCGGTCCCCCCGGGTGACCGAGACGAGCGAACGCAGGAGCTCCTCGCGGGCATGCTCCGTCGCCCCGACGGCTCGGAGATGAACATCTTCTCGACGCTTGCTCATCATCCGAAGCTCCTGAAGCGATGGGCGGCGTTCGGCGGAACGCTGCTGTTCGCAGGCGAGCTGCCCGCGCGCGACCGCGAGCTGCTGATCCTGCGAACCGCGATGCACTGCCGGGCGGAGTACGAGTGGGGCCAGCACGTGGGGTTGGGACTGAATGCCGGGCTGACGGAGCACGAGATCGAGCGGCTCGCCGGAAACGACCGGCAGGGATGGTCCGAGAGCGAGATCGCGCTGCTCGATGCCGCCGACGAGCTCCACGCGGATTCGGTGATCTCCGACGCGACGTGGCAGCGGCTCGCCGCGTTCTACGACCGCAGGCAGCTCATCGAGGTCTGCATGGTCGTCGGGCAGTACCACCTGGCCGCGTTCACACTCAACTCCCTGGGCGTGGAGCCGGAGCCCGGCCTCCCCGAGTTCCCGTAGACCCGCTCAGCCCACCTTCGCGCTCTGCCCGCCGTCGACGGGGAGGCAGACCCCGGTGATGAACGCCGCCTCGTCCGAGGCGAGGAACAGGGCCGCGTTCGCGACGTCCCACGCGGTGCCCTGCTTGTTCCCGAGGGGGACCATCGCGTCGCGTGCGCGCGCGACCTCGTCGCGCGAGAGGTTGAATGCCTGTGCCGCGGCGTCCACGGCCATTGGGGTCTCGATCAGCCCGGGCATGATCGCGTTCACTCTTATGCCGTAGCGAGCGTTCGTCATCGCGAGGGACTGCACCAGCGCATTCACGCCGGCCTTCGACACCTTGTACGCGGTGAGATGAGGCGCCGACGCCACCGCCGCGATGGACGAGACGCACACGATGGCGCCGCTGTTCTGCGCGCGCATGATGGGGACGATCTCCTTGCACGTTCGCCACATCGCCCGCAGGTTCACGTCGATGATCCGATCCCACGCCTCTTCGGTGAGCTTCGTCGGGGTGTTGTCTCCGGCGCCGATACCCACGTTGTGGTGCAGGATGTCGATGCGTCCGAGCGCCTCCAGCGCGCGCGAACGGACCTCCGCGGGCCCGTCCGGCCCGGCGATGTCGACCACCACGACCTCGGCCCGACCTCCCGCGTCGAGGATCATCGCCTCGGTTTCCTTCACCGAGGTGTCGTCTCTGTCCACGAGCAGCAGGTGCGCCCCTTCCTGGGCGAAGCGCAGCGCGGTGGCGCGGCCGTTGCCGATCGTGGCGCCGGGGGTCTGCCCGGCCCCCACGATCACCGCGGCCTTCCCTTCGAGGCGCGACCCCCGAGGGCGATCGGCCGGCGGCTCGGCGGAGCTCATGCTTGCCTGATCCTTCCGGGTCGGTTCAAGGCCTCCATACTGCCCGATCGGGAGCGGGATCCGATGGCCACCAACGAGGTATTCGAGTACGCGCGCGAGGCCGCCAACGACGACGTGCGGGCGACGCTGGACTGGCTCGTCGCGAACGGATTCGTCCTCGAGCGGACCGCGGGAGGCCCGGACGCCGGATTCGGCGACGTCGTCGTGGAGCTCGCGCGAGGCGGAGCCGAGACCGTGACCATCGTCCGGGACCGCTCGCAATGGACGTGCGATATCCAACCGGACGGCATGAACACCCAGCCGCTGGACGTTCTCCTGGCGGCGATGACGGGTGACCAACGGGCGCTGGATCCGGCGCCGTGGCCACTCGAAGAACCGCTGCCCGGGCAGTGGCCGCCGGGCGTGGCGTGGCGAGACGCGGTTCCCGCCCTGCTCGAATGGCTCAGTTCGGGTCCGCGAGCCGCCGACGTGAACGCGGCCGCCGATCAGTGGCGCCTCGCACGGAAGAAGTATTGGCAGGATCGGTTGGGGGAGGCCTAGCCACAGATACGGTTCATGAACCCACGATCGAGGCGATGAACTCTTCCATGACCGCGATGGCCTTCTTGGCCGACAGGCCTTGTCGTCGAACGAGCGACTGCCAGGTGGTGAACTCCAAGGCGTGGCCGATTGCGGCCACGAGCATGGTGCGGCGCGGTCCGCGAACTCCCCATCCCTCGGCCAGCACGTCCCGGAGCGTGACCCAGTGCTCGGTGACGCCCTCATGGGCTTGCCGGAGCGCGGGCAACGCCGGCATGTCGCGCGAGATGTTCGCCAAGATGTTCTCGCCTCTTCGGAAATAGGCGTAGACGTCGGCGAGGGCGACTGTGAGGCGTTCCCGCGGGTCGGCGATCTGCCGCCAAGGCTCGGGGTCGGGCGGCGGGTCCTTGCTCACCT
Source organism: Actinomycetota bacterium (assembly GCA_040904285.1). GTDB lineage: Bacteria > Actinomycetota > UBA4738 > UBA4738 > JBBDTT01 > JBBDTT01. Next base: position 2,197 of record JBBDTT010000181.1, on the reverse strand, counting down.
GAAGCTCAACACAACCCTCGAACAGGGCGAGGTCATCCGGAAAGTGGCGATAGACCGTCTGGCGCTGCACACCCGCCCGCTCGGCGATGGCGGCGATGGTGGTTTCGGCCGGCCCGACGCTTGCATGGAGCTCCAGCGCGGCCTCGGCGATTCGGCGGCGGGTCTGGAGCATCGTTTCGGCCCGCCGCCGGAGCCGGTACTTGCCGCGTCGCGCCGAATCAGCACACATACGAGTCTACTGAAGTTTGCCCGGTAGCCCGTGGGGAAGGTACGGTCTCAAGCGCAGGTCCACAGCGCCCGGTGAGGGGCCTCGGCGATGGCCGAGTTGTCGGTTCAAGGTTCTCCTTCCCCGCTTCTCCTCGACGGGCGATCCTCGCACACGCGGTGGAGGTCCGGCCGGGCGACTCTGTGCCGCGACTCGAGAAAGGGATGAGCCATGTGCTACACGTGCGGCTGCAAGCTTCCGTATGAGGCCCACGGCGATCCAGCCAACATCGTCGAGGACGATCTCAAGAAGGCTGGACAGACGGACACCATCAAACATGCCGGCGTGGCCGAGGCCAAGAAGAACCTGCTGGAGCTGATCGAGATCCAGCAGCGAGCCGGCGACCTGGACCAGCCCAAGAAGGACTACAACGAGTCATGAACGAGCCGTGGAAGGCCGGCCGAGGGGGAGGCGGTATGGAGCGCCCAGAGGGGGGATCGGCATGATCCGTGGTTTCACGACGTACACGCGCAGCGGCAACCGACGGGTGGAGAAGCCGTTCGAGAAGCCGGTCGTCGTGCCCCGCGAGGACGACCAGGACCCGACCCATCACGCCTGGGCAGACGCCCGCTTCGCGACCGACATCATGTCCGAGCACGGCCTGTTCTTCGCCCTGCTGATGCCGAAGGAGCTCGCCCCCCAGGAGCGGACCCAGGCCTTGCGGTTCTCGCGGGACTTCGAGCGGCTCCATCAGCAGGTCGATGCAGCCGGCCCGCCCGATGCCGGCAGCCTTTCCCGATTCACGAAGGGCATCGTCGACAAGATCAAGCCGTTCATCGAGTACAAGGCCACGCTCGGCGACGCGCAGCGCAACGGCACCCTGCGGAGCCTCGTCTGGCCGCTCTTCTTCGATCACACCCGCCACGAGGCCGAGCGCTGGGTTCGCCGGCTCGAGCAGCTCGGCGGACGCGAGTCCGAGTACGAGCGGGAAGAGGTCGTGCCCTTCTGGAGCAACATCATGGACGAGCACGCCCGGTTCGTCGCCCACTTGCTGGACCCGGATGAGTTCGACCTGATCGATGAGGCCATGAACGCCAGCAAGGTCTTCTCGTCGCTGACGCCGGGGCCGGGGGGCTCGGTGAAAGCCCTCGTCAAGGCGCCCGGGACGGTCGCCAAGGCCCTCACGAAGAACCCCGAGATGGACGAGGTGCTGAGCGCCGCGGAGCTGATCCTCGACTTCAAGACCAAGGCGGCACGTGATATCGAGGCGGCCAGGATCAAGAGCATCATCGATCCGCGGCTGTCGGATCACGTCCGTCGGGAGGCGCTGAAGTTCGTCGACGAGCTCAAGCGTGCCGGCCGCAGGTCGGGATCCAAGGAGGCTGCGGACCGACGCGCCTCGTGAGGTCGAGCGAATAACGGGGTTCGAATAGCGTCTCGCCGGGCGTCGCTGTGCCCTCGGCAGGACCCATTCGAACCCCCAGACCCAGGCGGCGACGGTCCGTCTTGCACGACCTTGCTCGGCTGGAACGACGCTTTCCGCCGGTCCCGTAACGAGCGTCTTCGTGGGCCTCAGGTCGTTGGCCTACTGCCGCGCGGCAGGCTCGGGTCCCTTCATGGCGTCACCATGACCTTGATCGACTCACGGTCGGCCATCGCCCGATAGCCGTCCGGGACGCCCTCGAGTCCCACGTTTCGGTCGAAGATAGCGGCTACGCGGCCTTGCGTCTGTGCCCCTGATCCGAACTCAGTCGGACCCTGAAGTCCAGACATTGACCCAGCGACTCGTGGGGTTTGGGTGATGCGGGAGCCCTGGTGGCCTTCCGGCAGCTCTCATCGGGCCCGATTATTAGGCTCGGGACGAGTCCCTCCCGCCCGAGCCCTGACCAGATTCGTCCCTGGGGTCGCGGCCGGACCGTCTCGGCCTGGCCGCCGCGAATGCGATGGCCAGGCCAACCGCGATCAGCGGGATCGGCCACAGCGCGTCGAGAG
>JBBDTT010000180.1:0-5096 GCA_040904285.1 Actinomycetota bacterium | reverse complement strand
AGCGCCACCACTTCGATCCCCCGCACCGGATCGAACCGGCCCGGCTGGCGACCTCGCTTCGGGCCCACTGGACGCGGGCGGAGTCGAACGGCGAGCACTAGGCTCGGCGGGATGGACGTGCGCGGGGAGCTTGACTCGTAGCTGGGCTCGCTCGCTCAGGGCCGGCGCGGGCTCCCGATCAGCTATCAGGTCTTGGGGATGCCGGCCGGTCTGTGGTGCCTTGAGGAGGACCGTGTCCGTGAGGGACAGCCTCTCAGTCGCGTCGGCCGGACTACGATTCCGACATGGGGAAGCGAAAGGCCTCTGACCGGCGCGGGTATGACATTGAGCTCCTCGCGCGCGGTGCCCGCCTCGCGACTCGCGTAGAGGAGCCCGTGCCATTCTGCTGGATGTGTGACCGGACCGAGGGGCAACGTGCGCGCGAGCACATCTTTCCCCGTTGGCTCCTCCAGGAGCTCGACGCTGGCGACGAGCTCTTCCACCCTACGCACGTCGGCACGCTCGGCCAGCGGATTAGTGCTCGTGGTCCAGCGCCGGCCTCGGCCATGGTGGCGGGCGAAGTCTGCGAAGCGTGTAAGGGCGGATGGATGAGTACCCTCGAGCAGTTGGTCCGTCCGATCCTGAAGGGTTCAACAATCCGAATCACGCCGCCCAGCGATACTCGTGGATCAGACCGCCGAGCACGTCCCTTCGTGCGACCGGCATTCGGATAGTCCCGCGGACCTGCGGTGTTCGGTTACCGGCGGGCGCGGCCAAGCTCAATCCCCGATGTGGTCTCCCGGCCGTGTAGTGAGCGACGTAATCCTGGAGCACTCGCTCGAGGTGCCGACGACCGTAGATCAGGACGTGGTCAAGGCACTCTCGGCGCACGGTCCTCACGAACCGCTCCGCGAATGCATTCGCTCGAGGTGCGCGGATCGGCGTCCGGATGACGCGGACGCCCTCGGCGCGGAGTACGTCATCGAACGGTCCCGAGAACTTGGCGTCCCGGTCGCGCAGGAGGAACCGAACACCCGAAAGCCGCTCTTCGATGGCGAGGTTCCTGGCTTGCTGGGTGACCCACGCCGAGTCGGGGTGCGCGGTGACGCCCACCACGTGCACTCGGCGGGTCGAGAGCTCGATGAAGAACAGGACGAAGATCGTCTTCAGCCTGATCGTCTCGACGGTGAAGAAGTCGGTCGCGAGGATCCCCGCCGCCTGTGACCGGAGGAACTCGGTCCACGTTGGGCCGGCCCGGCGGGGAGCAGGGTCCAGGCCGTGTCGCAGGAGGATCGTGCGGACCGTCGTCGCGGAGATCCTGATCTCGAGCTTCATCAGCTCCCCGCGCATCCGCTGGAACCCCCCACCGTGGGTTTTCCCTGCCGAGGCGGACGCCGAGGTCTCGGACTTCGGGATCGATCGGTGACCCGCCAGGGTGACCCGACCTCCTCTGTGTCCACTTCTTCCTGACGAGTTCCCGATGCCAGCGGAGCAGGGTCTCGGGCCTCACCACGAACGAGGACCAGCTGCTCCTCGTCATCGCCCTGCTCGCCGCCGCCAACAGGACCCGGTCGAGACGGTTGAGTCGAGGGCGCTTCACCTGCCGCTGCAGCACCTTCACCTGGTGCCGGAGCACCAGGAGCTCGATGTCCTTCTCGTCTGATCTGCGACCTCCGGCTCCGAGGAGACGGCGGACCAGGAAGTACACGAGCGAGAACAGCATGGAGCTCCTTCCGGTAAGAGTAGAGCGCATGCAACCGGTGGTGCAGACCACGAATCGGGGAAATTGAACCCTTCACGCATCCAGGCAATACGAACCCGTTGACACAGGCAGATTGGTCTATACAATCGTGCCATTCTGGCGTCCAATGACGGCGCCGAGGGCACCGCGAGGGCGCCTGTGGATCTGCTGGCTGAGGGAGAGCGGCACGAGACGAGCTGGGTTCGCGCACGGCCGGCGCGCTCGCTCCCCGCCTACCTCCAGATCGAGGAGGAGCTCGCCGAGCGGATCGAGACGGGGGACCTGTTGCCCGGGGCGCGGGTGCCCACCGAACGGGATCTGGCCGAGAGCCTGGCCGTGAGCCGGATGACCGTTCGGGCCGCCCTCGGGCGCCTCGAGCAGCGCGGCCTCATCGTCCGTCGCCAGGGCAGTGGCACGTTCGTCGCCCAGCCGAAGCTGCGCCAGGACGCCAGCCACCTGCGCGGGTTCTTCGAAGCCTCCGTCGGCCAGGGAGTGTTCCCCGCCAGCCGCGTTGTCGAGCGGCGCGAGATCCTGGCGACCCGACATCTCGCCCAGGAGCTCGGTCTGCGGATCGGCGAGCCGGTCTACAAGGTGGTCCGCGTTCGATCCGCGAGCGGCGCGCCGGTGGTCCTCGAGACGTCGTTCTTCCCCGCTCGGGTGGTACCCGGACTGCTGGATCGGGATCTCGAGGGCTCCTCGATCTACCGGCTGATGGACCGCTACCACGGGGCCCGTCCGGTGCGCGCGCGCCAGTCGCTGGAGCCGATCACGGCCGGACCGGCCGAGGCCGCCCTCCTCGATGTGGCCGTCGGGAGCCCGCTCATGCTCGTCGAGCGAACGGCCTGGGACGCCCGCGATCGGCCGGTCGAGCACGCCCGTGACCTGTATCGCGGCGATCGGAGCCGGTTCATCACCGAGCTCACGCTGTGACGGGCGACGGGCGAGGGAGGTGAGGATCGGTCGAGGGGACGCAGGTCGGGGGACGGAGTCGTGGAGGAAGGTTCCGCAGGGAGGGTAGACCGTGACAGCCATTGCGTCTCAACCCCCGAGGTTGTTCGTCCGGAAGACCTCGGGGCTGATCCGAACGATCGGGATCGGGGGAGCGATCGTCTTCGGCGTCCACTGCATCAGCCTGTCGTCGTCCGGGATCCTGACCTTCTACTCGGTGCCCGGCCTTTGGCCCGGCGCCGACATCCTGGTGGTCCTGACTCTGGCGGCAGTCCTGTGCGCGATGCACGCCTACACGTTCAGCCAGATCGGGGCGGCGGCGCCCCGGGCCGGCGCCGACTACACGCTGGCCAGCCGGACACTCAGTCCGTGGCTGGCCTTCCCGGCCAGCTTTGCCCTGGTCCTGTTCAGCGGTCTGGTCGCCGGCAGCCTGATCGCCTGGATCCCGACCGTCGCCCTGCCTGCGTTCCTGCGCGCGACCGGTATCCTGTATAGCCAGTCGTGGGCGACGGACCTGGCCTCGTTCTCGACGAGCCAGGTAGGCATCCTCGTGTTCGGCACGGCGGGCGTGCTGATCACCCTGATCAGCCTGTTCTACCGGACGCGCACCGTCGTTCGGATGATGGGGATCGGCTTTGTCCTGGGCCTCGTCGCCTGGGCGGTGATCCTGTTCGCCTTCGCGACCGGCAGTGGGTCGAGCTTCCAGTCAGGCTGGAACCAGTACGTGCCGGCCATGCCCTACGATCAGGTGATCCCCGCCGCTCAGAGCGCTGGAATGACGCTCGACAAGACCTTCGGCAACACGGCGGTCGCCGGCCTGATCATGGGTTTCTGGATCTTCTACGGCTACTACATCCCGACGTTCTTCGCCGGTGAGGTGAAAGAGGCCCCGCGCACCCTGCTATGGGGAGAGTGGGGATCGCTTGCCGTCACCTGGGCGATCTTCGCGGGCGGCGTCCTGCTCTTCACCCGCTTCGTCCCGACAGACTGGATGGCCGCCCAGGGTTATCTGTTCATCAGCGGGAACGCGGACGCCAACCCGTTCGTGACGTTCTACGCCTCGGTGCTCCAGCCGAACGTCATCTTCTTCTTGATCATGGCCGTCGGCTTTATCTACACCCTGATCAACCTGGCCCAGACGTACTTCTTCTATGCCAGCCGGATCATGTTCGCCTGGTCGTTCGATCGGGTCGTCCCCGAGTGGGTCTCGGAGGTTCACGCCGAGACCGGCAGCCCGCGCAACGCGGTCCTCGTCATCGCCGTGCTGGCCGAGATCGGGGTCGTCGCATCGGCGTTCTATTCGGCGCTGTTCGTCCAGCTCAATTTCGTCTTCTACGCAGCGATCACGATGATCGTCCCGATCGTCGCCGCGATCGTCTACCCGTACCGCAAGCGCCAGCTCTGGGAGCAGGGCGCAGGCCACGTCCGGGCCATGATCTTCGGTCTGCCGACGATGACCGTCGTAGGGATCGGAACCCTCGCGTTCATCCTGGTCCTGGTGGCCTCACCCTTCCTCTGGCCGGCCGTCGGCTTCGGCAGCCAGCAGGGCCCGGCCCTGGCGATCTTCGCGGCGATCGTGGTCGTCGGCGTCGTCATCTTCGCGGCCTCGCGCTGGTATCGCCGGAGCCGCGAGGGGATCGATATCATGGCCACATTCGCCGAGATCCCGCCGGCCTAGCCGGCACCGGATCGTACCGGCGGCAGAGACGCCCGTGGCCTCCGCCCGGGCGTCTCTGGCTCAACGTCGTCCAGACTATCTCCTACCCACGAGCCACCCACATGCCCTCGCTTTTCCGCCGCTCCGAACGGCCGGGCCCAACAGGCTTCATCCGGCTCGTCCAGACCGCCGACCTGCACGGGTCGAACGCCGCCTTCCGGAAGTTCCTGGCGGCGGCCAAGCAGCACGCGGCCAACCACGCCATCATCTCCGGCGACCTGACCGGCAAGGCGATCGTGCCGATCATCCGCGAGAACGGACGTCACGAGGCCTGGCTGTTCGGCAACCGTGAGATCGCCGAGACCGGGGCGGACCTCGACCGGCTGCGCAAGAAGATCGGCGACGTGGGCATGTACGACCACGTCTGCGACGCGGAGGAGGCGCATGCCCTCGCCGCCGACCCCGATCAGCTCCACGGACTGTTCGTGACCAAGATGAACGCGCGCCTGTCGGAATGGCTGACGCTCGCCGCCGAGGTACTTGAGCCCGCCGGCATCCCGCTCTGGCTGATCCCGGGCAACGACGACGACCGGTCGGTCGACCCGGTCCTCGACGCGAGCCAATACGCCCGAAACGTCGATGGCCGGGTCGTCGAGCTCGACGAGCGCCACGAGCTCGCCAGCCTGGGCGATACCTCCATGACCCCCTGGGAGTGCCCCCGCGACTACCCCGAGGAGCATATGGTCGGGGCCGTGGCGGACCTGTTCGAGC
>JBBDTT010000179.1:0-5168 GCA_040904285.1 Actinomycetota bacterium | reverse complement strand
CCCTTCGCCACGAGCTCGGGCGCGAGCGCGGCCCCGATCCCCCTCGAGGCGCCGGTCAGCACGACGGTGGCGCCCTCGAGCTTCACTCGGCGGTCTCCCTCGACGCGGCGTTCGCTTCGGCCGTCCGCTTGATCAGCCTGTGCGCCGGGTTGCTCAGGTACATGCGCTGGGTGAACCGCGGCGACACGGCCAGGCCGATGTCGGCGACCCGGCCGAGGAACCCCATCGACACGATCTCGGGGCGCTCGGTCTCGATCGCCTGGACGACCGCGGCGGCCACCTTCTCGGGCGTGGTGCCGGCTCCGCTGCCGCGGACCGGCTTGGCCGCGAGCTGCTTGGCGTACATCCCGACGTCCGCGACGGTCCCGGGGCTGACGATCGAAACGCCGACGCCGGTGCGCCGGAGCTCCGCATGCAGGCCGAACGAGAAGCCCTTCACCGCGTGTTTCGTGGCCGCGTAGACGGTCTCGTAGGGCACGATCGTCATGCCCGAGATCGAGGCCAGGTTCACGACGTGGCCGCGCTTGCGCTCCAGCATCCCCGGCAGGACGCGGTGGGTGAGGAGCATCAGGGCCACGACGTTCAGGTCGATCTGGGCGCGGATGTCGGCCTCGGACTGATCGGCCAGGGCGAGGATGGTCTGCATGCCCGCCCCGTTGACCAGGATGTCGATGGGGCCGAGCTCCTTCTCCGCCCGCTTCACCAGGCGCTCGCGGTCGGCGGCCTTCGTCACGTCGCAGGGGATCCCGACGGCGGTGGCTCCGGCGGCCTCCAGCGATTCGACGACGGTCTGGAGCCCGTCGGCCGAGCGGGCGGCGAGGGCCAGGCGCGCGCCGCCGTCGGCGAGGGCCTTGGCGATCACGGGCCCCAGCCCCTTGGAGCCACCGGTGAGGACGACGTTCGATCCCCGGATCCGCATCGGCGGGAATCGTGGCACGAAGCGAGGCGCGGCGCGACCCGCTCGCGGTAGCCTCGGGGTTCGCGTCGAAGGGGGAAGCGATGGCGGCTCCGGTGGTGCACTTCGAGGTGATGGGGACGGACCGGCAGGCGCTCGGCCGGTTCTACGGCGAGCTGTTCGGGTGGACCGTGCAGTCACTCGACCAGCCGCCCTACGAGGTCATCGACACGCGCTCGGGCGCGGGGATTGACGGCGGCATCGGCGCCGTGGACGACGCGGGCGCGCAGTACGTCTCGGTCTACGCGCAGACCGAGGACATCCACAAGACGTTCGACCGTGCCGTCGAGATGGGGGCCGAGGTCATGCTCCCCGTCTCGGAGGTCCCGGGCGTGGTGACGTTCGCGATCCTTCGCGACCCGCAGGGCAACGTGTTCGGGATGGTCACCCCTGGCGAGGGCCCGGGCGTGTCCGAGGGCGACGGCGTTTCCGTTGACTGGTTCGAGTTCACCGTGCCCGACCCGAAGGCCTTGCACGACTTCTACGTCGAGCTCTTCGGGTGGGAGCCGATGGCGTCCGAGGGCGAGCTCGCCGAGGGCGACTACGTCTACTACCAGGTCAACACGGGAGACGGCGGGATCGGCGGCGGCTTCGGGAACTCACCCGACGGCCGGTCCCACTTCGCCCTGTACGCGACGGTCGACGAGCTGCAGCCCTACATCGACCGGGCGGAGGAGCTGGGCGGCTCGACGGCGCTGCCGCCGATGAAGGTGGCCCACGTCGAGTTCGCGCAAGTGAAGGACCCGCAGGGCAACGTGTTCGGGCTGTACAAGCGCCGGCCCGGCGACTGAACCGGATCGACGTGGCGACGCTCGCGTTCTGCGGCCTGGGACAGATGGGCGCCCCGATGGCGGGCCGCCTGCTCGATGCGGGACACGACGTGACGGTGTGGAACCGCACGCCCGAGCGCGCCGAGCCGCTGCGGGCCCGCGGCGCCGGTGTCGGCGAGACCCCCGCGGACGCCGCCGTGGGCGCGGAGGCGGTGTTCACCATGCTCACCGATGCGGCGGCGGTCGAGCAGGTCCTGTTCGGCCCGGCGGGCGCGGCCGAGGCCCTCGGTCCCGGAGCGACGGTCATCGAGATGTCCACGATCGGTCCGGGTCCGGTCGTGGACGCCGCGGCGCGCCTGCCCGCGGGCGTATCGCTCCTCGACGCGCCGGTGCTGGGCAGCGTCCCCGCCGCCGAGGAGGGTTCGCTGAAGATCATCGCCGGCGGCGATCCCGACGTCTTCGCGCGCTGGCGGGAGGTCCTCGAGGTCATCGGCCAGCCCACGCACGTCGGGCCCTCCGGCGCCGGCGCCGCCATGAAGCTGGTCGCGAACTCGGCGCTCGGGTTCGCGATGGCCGGGCTGGGCGAGGCGCTCGCCCTTGCGGACCGGTTGGGCCTGGACACCGGATTGGTCCTCGACGTCCTGTCCGGCGGCGCCCTCGGCGTGGCGATCGAGCGGACCCGGGCCTCGATCGAGTCCGGCGAGTATCCGCCCCGGTTCAAGCTCGAGCTCGCGGCCAAGGACCTCGGGCTGGTGGACGACGCGGGGCGCGAGGCGGGGCTCGAGCTGCGGATCGCGGGCGCGGCCCGGTCCTGGTACGACGACGCGGCCGCCGCGGGCCGTGACCAGGAGGACTACCCCGCCGTCATCGACCACATCCGCCGGCGCGGCCACGAAGGGTAGGCCCGCCGCGGCGTCGAAGTTGGACCCGGTGACTCGCCGCCTCCTGCTCCTCGTCCTCGCCGTTCTGCCCCTGGTCCCCGCCGGGGCCGCCGGCGCGGCGCCGTCCGGGCCGCCGAGCATCTCCCGCCCGAACGAGGTGGCCCGGTGGGTGGGCGCGACGTTCGACCTCGCGACCGGCGCCGTCCCCGAGGCCTGCACCCCCGCCACGTGCGACGAGCAGCTGGTGTTCGTGGAGCTGCGTTCGGACTTCTTCGAGACGAACGCCGGCGCCCTGGAGTTCGCCATCCGGTGGCCCAGCGAGTACGACGACTTCGACCTGTACGTGTACCGCCCGGACGGGTCGCTCGTGGAGAGCGTGCAGAGCAACATCGGCTCGGCCGAGTCGGCCTTCGACCGCGAGCCGTCGAACGGTTCCTACCGGGTGGTCGTGACCGCGAAGGCCGTCACCGAGTCCGGCTACGAGGGGATGGCTCAGTTCGAGCCGGAGCGGGTGTTCCGCGGGAAGCCGCGCGACCTGCTCCCGAACCTGCGGACGCAGCCGCCGCGGCACTGGCACCTGGTGGCGCCGGTCTTCTATCAGACGGGAACGCCCCTCGAGGCCGGCGAGGAGCGGCCGGTGTCCTGCTATCCCGACGAGATGGCGAACAACCCGGGCGTGACCCGGTGCCTGCGGTTCGACAACACGATCGAGAACGTCGGCCAGACCGACCTGCGGATGCGCTTCAAGATGGACGGGACGCTGACGGACCCGGTGATCGAGCAGCTCGTGCCGAGGACCGACGGGACGTCCTCGTGGCGCGAGGCCGGGACGTTCACGTTCCACGCGATGCACGGGCACTACCACTACGAGGGCTTCGCCCACTACCAGCTGTACTCGGTGAACTTCACGAAGCGGACCGTGACGCCGCTGCTCCACGAGGGCGTCAAGTCCGGCTTCTGCCTGGAGGACACGTTCATCGTGTGGTGGGGCCGGCGCGGCAACGGCCCGATGACGGTCACGTTCCCGGACTGCGACCTCCCCGCCTACTACGACGGCGACGGCGTGTGGGGGGAGATGGGGATCACCCGGGGCTGGGCCGACGTGTACACGTGGGACCTGCCCGACCAGTACATCCCCATCGACGGCCTCGCGGACGGCCTCTACGTCTTCCAGACGAGCGCGGACTCCTCGCGCCTGCTGAAGGAGACCAACGAGGCCGACAACGCCGCCTGGTCGCTGATCCGCATCCGCGGCACCACGGTCGACGTCCTGGCCGAGGGCCGCGGCCCCGCGAGGAACGCCCTCAGCTACTACCGCCCGTAGGTTCTTCACCTTCGGCCGGCTCGCCTCCCGAGCTCAGCCATGCGCGAGCCCAGATGACGATCAACCCCGCGAAGGAAGCGACAGCTATCTGGTAGCCGTGATTCTCGACCGCGAGGAAGATCCGATCCCATGCGGTGGGTTCCGCCTGACCGAAGGTGCCCGGCTGAAATGGATCCGGAACCAGGCGAACGGTCGCGGCGATTCCGCCGACGATCCAAGCCAGGAGCCCCAATGCCAGGCTGCGCTCAAGGACGAAACCTAACACCGTCTCTCGGGCTCGAGGCCGACCGGACTTACCGGTCCGTGGCCGGTAGAGCGCAATCAGGAGCAGTGCTCCAAGTCCCCCGACCCACACTCGGAATGCAACGACGCCGATCGCGAAAAGCCAGTCGCTGAATGGGAGCTGCCACTCCGCCACGTAGTAAACGAAGCTGACCACTCCGAGCCCGACCCACACAGCGATCCCCAAACCGACCGACCACCCAAGCCAGCCCCTCCATGCCTCACGCTCCTTGCGGTCGATTCTCGTGAGCTGACGGAAGAGGAGTTCTGCCTGCGCGTATCCGTCGTCCTCAGCTGGGAAGCGTTGCAGCGGCCCTTCGGGACCTTCCTTGTCCCACACGCCATAGAAGTCACCGGTCGCGCCGAGCATGTAGCGACGGTTCTGTTCGATGACCTCGAATTCGGCCGATGTCCCGAGAACCTCGGTCCCGTCTTCGTCCACATCGCGGATCGTACGTCCGCGCCGCTGCCGCGTTTGTGCGGCTGGGCTACGAGGTCCCGGCGGAGGCGTTGAAGGTCCCGGTGGCGTCGATCGTGTCGCCGTCGTCCTCCACCGCCCGCAGCGAGCGTGTCGGTGCCTCGTGCCATGGTTCGCCATGGCGACCGAGTATCCTTACCTCAACCATCGAGTAAGGAGCACCGGCATGGACGTCTTCGCGACGGTCACCTCCAAGGGACAGGTCACGCTGCCGAAGTCGGTCCGTGACGCGCTCGGGATCGAGACCGGCGACCGGCTGCTCTTTCGCGTGCACACCGATCGCGCGGTGGTCGCGCGGATCGCGGACTTCCTGGACCTCGCGGCGTCGGTTCCCGTGCCTCCCGAGAAGCGCGGGGTTCCGTGGTCTCGGATCCGGGACTCGGCCTGGAAGGCGTCCGTCCGGCCGTGAGGGCGCTGCTCGACACCAACGTCGTAGTCCGGCATCTCACCGGTGACCCTCCGGACCAGGCGCGCCGGG
>JBBDTT010000178.1:0-5194 GCA_040904285.1 Actinomycetota bacterium | reverse complement strand
GGTGGGGCGGGCGGCCGCCGGCGCCGGGATGCTCGTCCTGGAGCATCCCCTCATGGTCCTCGCGCCGGAGCGGGCCATCCCGGCCCGGCCTCCCCGGGGGATCGAGGTCCGCCTCCTCACCGAGGGCGACGACCTGCGCGTCCCGCAGGCCCTGGCGATGGTGGCGTTCGCCCACCCCGGGACCGAGGCCGGCCCGGCCGGCCCCGAGGCCCTGGCCGAGGAAGCGGCGAAGGTCCTCCCGGACACCGCGGGCTTCCTCGGACGGCGGCTGGCCCGCGGGCTGACCGTCGTGGCGGCCGCCTTCGTCGGGGACGACCCCGTGGGCGTCGGCAGCCACCAGCCGGTGGGCTCGGTCACCGAGGTCGCCGGCGTCGGCGTGCTGCCGACGTTCCGGCGCACGGGAATCGGCGCGGCCATCACGTGGTTCCTGGTCCAGGACGCCCGCCGCCGGGGCGTGGAGACCGTGTTCCTGTCGGCCGGCGACGCGACGATCGGGCGGGTCTACGAGGGCCTCGGGTTCCGGACGGTGGGCCGGGCGGGGGCCGCGGAGCTCCCGGAGGCCTGAGCGATGCCCGAGCGCGAGGTCGAGGTACGCGAGATCACCGCGGAGGCGTCCCGGCACATCCGCGCCTCGGTCCTCCGGCCGGGCCGCCCGCCGGAGGAGGTGCACTTCGAGGACGACGACGCCCCGGACACGGTCCACGTCGGCGGGTTCCTCGAGGGCCGGCTGGTGGCCGTCGGACGGCTGTCGCGGGAGGCGCCGCCGGGCTCGGCCGATCCAGGCTCGTGGCGGCTGCGGGGCATGGCCACCGTGCCCGAGGCGCGCGACGGGGGGGTCGGCTCCGCGGTGCTGGAGCGGCTCATCGAGCACGCCCGGTCGCGCGGGGCCGCCGAGGTGTGGTGCAACGCGCGGATCCGTGCGATGCCCTTCTACGAGCGCGCGGGGCTCGCGGCCGAGGGCGAGGAGTTCGACGTCCCCGGCATCGGCCCCCACCGGCTGATGCGCCGCCGCCTTGGCTCCTAGGATCGCATGCGTGGAGCACGTGCTGATCCGCAAACTGGAGCACCTGACCGGGAACGCCGAGCGGCCCGACCTGCGGTTCGGCATCGAGATCCGGGACCGGCCCGGGCCCCTGCACAAGCACGGCGCGTTCGAGGACGACACCGTGTGGATCCAGCTCCACGGCGGGCTGATCGTCGGCAGGGCCGCGGTCCGCATCACGTGGATCGGCGAGTACTCGGACGTGCGGCAGGTCCGGGCCCGCACCGCCGGGAGCCCCATCCACGACGTCGAGGGGTTCTGGGCCGGCCGGGCCCGGTACGGGTACGCCGGGGTGGCCACGTTGACCCGCGAGCAGTGGGTCGAGCCCGTGTGGGCCGGGCCGCGCACGTACGGCTACGAGTGGGTCCGCCTGGAGGACGACAAGAAGCGGGCGTCCTGGCTCGACCCCAAACCGCCTCCCCGGGGCGGGGACGGGCTCCTCGCGTCGTTCCGGGCCTGGCTCCGAGCCGGGTGACCGAACGTTCCGCGGGGTGGTTTCGCGCCCTTTCGCGGAGTACGCTGGCTCACCTCTCATGAGCGTGAACGCCCCACCGCCCACGGGCCCACCCGTCGACCCCCCGGCGGGCTCGAACCCCTCGCCGGAGTCCGCCGCGCCCCCCGCGGGCCCAGAGCCCGACCCCACCAAGCGCGCCTGTCCCTCCTGCGGCGCGCAGAACCCGCACTCGGCCTCGTTCTGCTGGCAGTGCCACACCGCGCTGGCCGGCGGCGGCGGCGGCTCGCGGTACGGCGCCCCCAGCCCCGGCGGGGTCGGCGGACCGGCGGCGGGCTACACGCCGCCGGGCGGGCCGGGCTTCGGCGGTGGATCGCCCCCGGCCGGAGGGACCAGCGGATACGCGCCTCCGGGAGGGACCGCGTACGCGCCCGCGGCCGGAGCGGGGGGAGGCGGCGGCTACGGGCCTCCCGCGCCCTCGGGTCCGCTCACGTTCGGCGCCGGGCCGCCGGGACAGGCCATCACCACCGAGGTCGACGGGCGGGTGCCCCTGCCGCCCTCGCGGACGTCGGGCGGCGGCGGCGGCGCGATGGGCCTCCTCCGCGTTCTCGTCCCGCTGATCGCCGCGATCGCGGGCTTCTACTTCGGCTACAAGCTCCTGACCGGAGGCCTCAGCATCCCCGAGGAGATCTCGGGCGTGCCCCGGTCCACCGGCACGCAGTCCGAGCAGACCGTGAAGATCCTGAAGGAGGGCTTCGAGGACGTGGGCCTCGACGCCGAGATCGCCCTGTTCGGCGAGGGGACCAACCCGTCGTTCCTGGTGCTGGTCCTGCAGGGCAGCGATCCGCCGCCCCCCGAGACGAACTTCCAGCAGTTCGCCGCGGGGTTCGGCACGACCGCCTCGGGGCAGATCGAGGTGGACGAGATCCAGCGCCGGGACTTCGGCGGGGTCACCTATCTGTGCGCCCCCACCACGACTCAGGTGCAGGGCATCTGCCTGTGGCAGATCGATGACACGGTGGGGATCGTCGCGGGGTTCGATCGCGACCTGGCGGGCGTGTTCCAGTTCACGGTCGCGGCCCACGACGCGATCCAGGGATAGCGCCCCTCAAGTTCCGACGCCCGAATGGCCGACACCCAAATAAGGGATACCGAAGACCTTTTTAGAGGTTTACGCTCCCTCTCAAGCGCACCCATGGAAACCGCGGGAGGGACCTCAAGCAGCGGATTTCCGGCTTCCGGGCCCGCAGGGAGCGCCGGACATCCGAACTGCGCACGCTGTGGCGCCCAGCAGGTGGCGCCGGCTCCGTACTGCTGGCGCTGCTTCGCGCCCCGGCCTCGCGCCGGCGGCACCGCCCCACCCACGCGACCGGCCGCCACCACCGCCCGCGCCGCCTCCCGGCCCGCGCCTCCCGCGTCCGCCTCGAACGCCTCCCCCGACTTCGTCCGTCCGCCGCCCCCGCCGCGCATGCGGTTCGCGGTCGCGACCCCCACGCGACCTCGCCGACGGACCGGCCTCGCCCTTCGCGGCCAGGTCCAGACCGCGGTGGCGCTGGTCGCCGTCGTGCTGATCACGGCGGGGATCCTCCGCTCGCCCGCGTACCGGATGCCCGAGTCGGTCGGGGGCAGCGTCCGGCTGCTCCTTCCCGCCGACGCCGCGACGGAGAGCGGCTGGCGGAACGCGCTGGCCGACGCGGGCATGGAGGGCGACGTGGGGCTCTACGGGGCCAACGGGTCGCCGGAGTTCTTGGTGTTCGCCTACAGCGACCAGGGCAGCTCGGCCCGCGGCGCGCTCGGCAAGCTGAGCTCGGGGTTCGGCCGGGCGACCGGCACGATCGTGGGGCTGAGCTCCTCGAACGTCCAGACCCGGGAGGGGGCCGAGTACGCGTGCGCCCCGTTCTCGGGCGGCTCGTTCAGCGCGGTGTGCACCTGGGCCGACACGGGGTACGTCGGCAGCGTGGCGTCGATCAACGACGGGCAGGGCGTGACCCTGCAGCGGGCCGTGCAGGCCCGGACGGCGCTCAGCGCCTGACGCTCAGCGCCTCGGTCAGCCTCTTGATCGGATTCGTCAGCTTGTAGCGCTCCGCGAGCTCGGCCAGGACCTTCGGCTTGGGCGGGCCGCCCCACGTCCGCACCTCGAGGTCCCGGCGGATGGGGACGACCTCCTGCATCGTTCGCAGGTAGTCCGCGGCGTCCCTGATCGAGGCCCGCAGGGCCCGCGAGCGCTGCAGCGGCGCGCCCGTGCGGACCGGCGCCTGGGCGTCCTCGATCAGCGCGTCGAGCGAGGGGTAGGCCAGGACCAGGTCGCGGGCGGTCTTCTCCCCCACGCCCTTGACCCCCGGCAGGCCGTCCGACGGATCCCCCCGCAGGATCGCGAACTCCGCGTAGCGCGACGCCGGCACGCCGTACTTTTCCAGGACGCCGGCCTCGTCGAAGCGGTCCATCACCGTCACGCCCTTGCGGGTGAACCACAGGGTCACGTGGGGGTCGCGGACCAGCATGATGAGGTCCCGGTCGCCGGTGACGATGTCGGCGCGGTCGCGGCCCTTCGTCGTGGCGACCAGGGTGCCGATCGCGTCCTCGGCCTCCCACCCCTCGGCCTCGGCCTGGGTCATGTGCCCGAACGCGTCGAGGACCCTGCGCAGGACGTCGAACTGCTCGGGGAGGCCCTCGGGGTCGGGGGCCCGCTGCGCCTTGTAGCCGGCGTAGGACGCGACCCGGGGGGCCGGCCGCCAGTCGTGGTCGTAGTTGTGGACGACCTCGTCCGGCTCGCGGCTCTGCACCAGGCGGGCCACCATGTCCAGGTAGCCGTGCACCGCGTTGATCGGGCGCCCCTCGGCGTCCTTGATGAAGTCGGGCAGCGCGAAGAACGCCCGGTACATCAGCGAGGACGTGTCCAGGTAGAGCCGCCGGGTCATCGCGGCGTACCGTACCCTCCGCGGAAAGGAGGCGCGATGGGGGCGGCGCTCGACGCGGTGATCAACGTGTGGATGCAGCAGGACGCCGGGAACTACGACGGCGCGGCGCAGTGGTTCCATCCCGACGCGGAGTTCACCTCACGGGGAGAACCGATCGCCGGGGGGCTGGCGGAGGTCCGGGGCTACTGGAGCGCCACGCGCACGTCGTTCCCCGACCTGCGGCGCGACGTGCTCGACTACGTCGAGACCGCGGACGCGATCGCGGTGCGGGTCCGCGCGTCGGGGACGAACACCGGCCCGCTGACGGCCGCCGGCAACCAGCAGGTTCCCGCCACCGGGCGGGCGGCGTTGTGGGAGGGGATCGACCTGATCCGTCTGCGCGACGGCAAGATCTCGGCCTGGCACGGCATGTTCGACCAGCTCGGCCTGCTCGTGCAGCTGGGCCTCGTCCAGGGATGAGCCTCGAGGCCCTCCTCCGGGGCTGGGACGGCGAGGAGCTCGTCGTACGCCACGACGAGCCCACCGGCGGCTGGATCCTGATCGGCGTCCACTCCACCCGGCTGGGGCCGGCCGGCGGAGGGACGCGCCTGCGCGTCTATCCCGGGTTCGACGACGCGGTCCGCGACGCGCTGCGCCTGTCCGGGGCGATGACCGTGAAGATGGCGGCGGCCGGCCTCCCGAAGGGTGGCGGGAAGGCGGTCCTGGCGATGCCGTCGATCCCGGCGCCGGGATCGACCGCGCGGCGCGAGCTGATGCTCCGGTACGGCGCGCTGCTCGAGGCCC
>JBBDTT010000177.1:0-5212 GCA_040904285.1 Actinomycetota bacterium | reverse complement strand
GAGGCGGGGACCGGAATTGAACCGGTGTACAGGGTTTTGCAGACCCTTGCCTAACCACTCGGCCACCCCGCCGAACGCCCCCTTCCGGGGCGAACAACCAGTCTATCCAGACCGCGTACGCGCGAGCTCGGCCTCCAGGTCGGCCGGACCGTAACGCTCCTTCCGAACCCGAGCGTCCAGATAGATCAGGACGCTCACCAGCGCGACATACGGCGTCGTGACGATCGATGCGATCGCGCCGCCGGCCGCCTGAGCCAGCACGCTGTCGCCGAACAGCTGGGTCAGAACCCCACTGAGGACGCTGGTGCCGATGCCGACGACGACGATCGTCCCGAACACGGGCCACGAACGGCCCTTCACGAGGTTCCAGGAACGCTTGAGCGCCTCACGGCCGCGCCGGTCCTCGATCACCAGCGCCGGGACCGAGACCCAGAAGCGCGTCAGGAAGATGAACGCGGGGACGACGAGCAGGATGAACCCGCCGACGACCGCGAGACCCACCAGCACGCCGACCAGGATGATCGACCAGAAGCGCGAGAGGCCGAAGCGGAGGCTCTCGCCGATGTCCATGTCTCGGCCAAGGAACGTCCCGGCGGCCGCCCGGGTGATGGCGCCCTGGAGCGCCGTGTACCCGAGCACCGAGAAGAGCAGGAATACGAGCGAGGCGGCGATCCCGGCGAAGAACGTGCCATCGACCTCGACCGTGACCCCGCTGCGGATCTCTTCGCGGGTCAGCGATTCGTTCAGCCACAGGTCCGTGATCAGCGCCTGCGCGATCGCAAGCGGGACCACCACGACGGCGACCATCGCGAACAGGTTCTTCCAGTGCATGCGGTACAGCTCGAAGGCGTGACGGAGCATCTCGCCGACAGTCCTCGGGCGGAACAAGCGCGGGCTCTCGGGCGGCTCCGGGATCAGCGGGTCCATCGGCCAGGCTCCTTCCGTCCGGCGGCGATCGCCGCGCGGGCAGCCTACCCGACCTGACCGTCCGCCTCAGTGCCGACTCGCCGACGATAATCAGCTGCATATGGGACCTCATATCCTTGCCGGCGAGCGCCCGTTACTTGCGTTCGTGAGCAGCGTGATGCGGCCGAACCTCCAGTGGGCACGCGACGCGACTGTCGGGGCGCTGACGGAGAAACCGACGCTCATCCCGTGGGCGTTCGAGTACACGCCGGCCAGTTCGGAGGCTGCCGACGCCTCGTACCTGTCGAAGGTTCGCGATGCCGACTTCGTCATCTGGCTTGTTGGCCAGACGACCACACCTCCGGTGCGGGACGAGATCGAGCATGCCGGCCAGAGCCTCGCCGGGCCGGGGGGGGGGGGGGGCCGGTCGGCCGCCCCTCCGAAACCGCAGTACGCTCGCGCCGATGTCAGGGGGCCGTGGCGAGGTTGGTGATCCGGCCCTCCAGCGTGGGGGTGATGGTTCCCAGTCCCGTGATGTGTTCGAGGACGACGTCGGCCATGACCTCTCGGGTCACGCCTTGACCATCGGCGAGCATCGTGTAGCCGTCGCCGCCGGCGTTCACGAAGTCGTTGGTGGCCAGCGTGTAGACGGTGCCGTCCGGCGGGACCGGGGTCCCATCGGCGAGCTCCACGGAGACCACCCGGGACCCGGCCGCGAGACGGGAGTCGAAGACGAACCGGAACCCGGAGACCTGCGGGAACCGGCCGTCGGCCGCGGTCCCATCCGGGTTCACCTGCGACACCCCGTTCTCGAGCATCGCCCACAGCAGCTGCCCGGTCACCTCGCGGGTGATCGCCGAGTTGCCGAACGGCAGCGTCTCGAAGACGTCCCCCACCACCAGGTCAAATGGCGGTCCCGGGGCATATCCGGGCGTGTTCCGCCGAAGCGTGGTGTCGATCGGTAGGTAGCTTGACGGCAGCGGGGCTCGGATGCCTCCGCCGTTGGTGAACCCGAGCTGCGTCCCGTACCGCACGCGCATGGCGTCGGTGATCAGGTTGCCGATGGCCACCTCCTGGCGTCGTTCGATGTTGCCACCGCGCACGAACAGATCGGTGGCGACCCCGATCACTCCGTCGAACGCCTCGGCGAGCGCCGCGCGGAACGGGGCGAGCATCTCGACGATGGCCGGGTCCGGCGTGACGGCGTCGGTGAGCGGGGTGACGAACTCGACCGACCGACTGATGACGCGTCCATTCGCCGGATCCACGGAAAGGTTCAGCCGGGCGTACGTGAGGCCCTTGCTCCGGTTCTCGACGACGAGAGCGTTGCCGATGACCCCGCTGAACTGCACGTCCGTGTGGTCCCCGAAGATGACGTCGAAACCGCCCACGTTCTCGGCGAAGTCGATCAGCGGCCCCGTGGCCTCACCGGTGTCGGGGTGGAACCCCGTAACGCCAAGGTGCGTGATGGCGACGAAGAAGTTCGCTCCCGCCCGGCGGGCTGCGGCCCGGGCCCTGTTCGCGGCCGGGACCGGGTCGGTCACCTCGATGGTCCCGAAGCTGCCCGGGAACACCAGTGTCGGCGCCTCTGGGTTCGTGATGCCGATCACGGCCACATTCACCCCGCCGACATCGAACATCTCGAACGGCTTCACGCCGGTGAGGTTGTCCTCGACGTTCCTGAGGTTCGCCGAGACGTACTGGAACGGCGTGCCGGGCTGCGCACCGGGAGGCGCTGCGGCGAGGTCGATCATCTCCTGAAGGTGATCGATCCCGCGGTCGAAGTTGTGGTTGCCGAACGTATCGGCGTCGAAGCCCATCAGCCGCATGGCCAGGACGGCCGGCACCTCATCGAAGAAGCCGGACAGCGGCGGGGCGGCCCCATACGCATCGCCCGCGGTCAGGGTCAGCGTGTTCGGGTTCGCCGCCCGGTCCTGCTGCCAGTGGGCGGAGATCGCCGCCGCACCACCGACGTTGACCCCGGACACGGATAGCGGATCCAGCTGCGCGTGCCAGTCGGAAACGTTGAGGATCTGGATCTCGACCGGCTGAGGTGCCTCGGCCCCGGCATCGCCGGTCACGTACACGAGCGAAGCGATCAGCGCGAAGACGAGCACCAACGAAGTGCGCAACCGTCCAGTCACTGCGATCATCCCCTTCCCCTCTGTGCACCTGCGGGCCAAAGAGCTCCCGTTCGTAGTGCGGATCAAGCGCGCATCCTCGGGATGACCGCGCTCACCTGAGACTCCCCAGATCCCCGCTCAATCAAACTCCCCACCTCCCGGGTCCCGGAGATCCACCGGATGGATCGGAGCTCCCCGATGCTGACGACGACCAGGTCCTCGGATCGGAAGGAGCCCCGCAGCGATTTTGGGCTGGGAGGAACACGGTAGAAGCACACCCACTTCGGGCCCAGGGGTGGTCGGTGTCCGCGATCGCCCGCCATTCGGCCGCGATCGCAAGACCGTTCGGGCGCGCCTGTGGGGTGAGCGGACGTCCCGGGTACGCCTTGGCGCCGCCCAAGATCCCTTCGCCGCTTTGAGGCTACATGGCGAGCCGCTGAGCGAGGGCGTCATCTGCAGTCATGACGGTGCTCAGGGAGCTCGAGGGTCCCGGCGTCGAGCTCGACCCGGTGCTTGTTCGAGACGCCCGCCACCTGCCGGGCCGTTGAAACAAGCACTCCGTGGGCGGCAAGCGACGAAGACCCGACAGTGGTCATCGTCACACCCAAAGCCGCGACGGTGCAGAGCTGGCCCCAGCCGAACGGGGTTCAGGATCCCGTCCCACTCCCCCGACAGGGAGGCCCAACAAGGTGCCCCGCGGACGAGCTCACAGACCCCACCTCTGTGACGAAGCCGTGTACGAGACGGGACCCAGACGGGACCCTGGCTTGCGAGAGGACCCCGGGCATGACGAACGGCCGGCTCGCACCGGCCCTGACCTGCGGTTTCTCTGGAGCGGACGACGGGATTCGAACCCGCGACCCCCACCTTGGCAAGGTAGCTGGGCTGGGTCCCTCTGATCTGCGACGACGTTCCGGTGTGGCCCTTGAGCTGGGCGTTTTTCGCGTGCATCAGGGTCGTTTCGCGTCCTGCCGCGTTGGTTCACGGGACCCCGACGGGACCCCGTTAAGCGTCCCGATCCGGGTTGCGGGACGACTTGACCGCCCAGAGGTAGGCGAAAACGGACCGCTTCAGACCGCGGCCGGCTCGACCATACGCACGAGGAGCCCTTCCGCGGATCGCGACGGTCGGCGGTCGCGAGGGCGGCCGCGGATCGCGACGGTCGGCGGTCGCGAGGGCGGCCGCGGGGGGGGCCGGCCCCCCCGGGGGCGGGCTCCTCCGATAACGCCGGTGCTCAGAAGGGGCAGGTCCCTGGATCGTTCTCGTCGTTTCGCCCCATGGCGCCCTGGGGGATCAGCCTCCTCCGTCGCCGCCCCGGAGGACGTACGTAACACAGTCGCCTTGATTCGAGAAGGTCCGTGGATACGTAAAGGCTTCCCAGCCATCGCCCTTGCACTCGTCGACCACCAGCGGTGCACCGCACGCTTTTGGAACGTTCACCGAGAACGCCGAACCCGCCGGGACCACGAAGGTCTGCACGGTTTCAACGGCGACGTCACCGGCGATCCCCCTGTGGACGCGACCCGGAGGCTCGATGAACGCCGTCCCCTGTGGGTACACGACTTCGCCGCCGCAGCCATCTTCCACTGTCAGCGTGCCGGTCTTGACGATGGTGTACGCGCCGATCCCTGGGTGCTGGTGCCAGGGCAACACTTCATTGGCCTCGATGAAGAGACTCCGCGCGGTCATCGTCGCGGGACCGTCGAACGGCTCGAAGTGCGCGATGGTACCGACGCCGCTGATCACACTGGTCGCCGCGTAGACCGAGGTGACACCGCCGAGCAGTAGGGCCCCCAGGCCGACCACGATGGCCTTGTTCAGACGAGTGGTTCTCATGTCCGCTCCCTTTTTCTCTGTCCTGTCCCTCGCGGGGAATCGGGCAAACGAGCCACACTTGCGCAGTCGCGTGCTAGCGATCGTCCAAAGGAGACCAACTCCTTCCCACGGCCCCTCAACGAAGTAACAGAGGAACCCGAACCCGGCATCCTCCGGCCTTGGGCCTCATCGTGGGTCGATCCGGCCGTCCTCTCTCAGGCTCACCTCGTCGAACGGGTCCGTCGAGGTGGCGATCGGTACCAGCCTCCGCGTGGCCCGGCGTGCGGCGCGCGCTCGCATCCGGAATCCGTTGAGCGCCACGCGGAACAGGTACCCCCTGAGGTCGGCGATCCGGTCGATCCGGTCCC
>JBBDTT010000176.1:0-5250 GCA_040904285.1 Actinomycetota bacterium | reverse complement strand
ATGAGGGGGAACCGGGGATCGTCGCGCACGACCGCGAAGCCGTTCGCGCCCAGGAACTCCGCGGGCAGGATCCACCCGCCCGCCCACTCCCGGTCCCCCAGCGCCTCGACGGCCTCGTAGCCCCGGTCCACCAGGTCGCGGGCCACCGCCCGGACGAGCGACGTCCCAAGGCCCCGGCCCCGGCCCTTGCGCGTGACGTAGCAGTTCGCCAGGTACACGGCCA
This sequence comes from Actinomycetota bacterium, assembly GCA_040904285.1. GTDB lineage: Bacteria > Actinomycetota > UBA4738 > UBA4738 > JBBDTT01 > JBBDTT01. The sequence goes on along the minus strand of JBBDTT010000176.1, from coordinate 5,027 downwards.
TGCACACCTTGCCCGCGCGGAACTGCTGGAGGCGGGGGAACAGCGGCGCCGGCCCGTACTGCGCGAAGCCCTCGGCCCGGTCGCCGTCCATGGCGAGCTTCCCGCACGGCCCCCACTCCAGCAGGGTCGTGGAGAACCACTCCTCCTTCTGGAACCGGGCGTCCTCGCCCTCGACGTCCTCGGTCAGCTCCCAGTAGCAGGACTCGAGGGCCTCCCGGGGCAGGCTCGGCACGAGGTCGAGGGAGACGTCGACGATCTTCCGGCTCATCTACCGCCCCGGCGGGCGATCCGAGCGCCGGCCGAGGATCAGGGCAACGAACAGGCCGAGGATCGCCCCCAGGGCGAAGGCCTTCCCACCGCGCTTGAGCTCCTCGCGATCCGGCACCGCCCGAACGCTACCCGGTCCGGCGCGGTCCTGTCAGCGCGCCACGCTACGGTTAGCGCCCGTCCTCCCCAGCCGATTCGAGAGGACGTAGCATGGCGGTCGATGAGCGCGCGAGGCATCAGCTGTTCCAGAAGCTCGACGAGAAGCTCGGGCCCGGCGAGGCGGCGACACTGATGGGGCTGCTGCCGCCGGTGGGGTGGGCCGACGTGGCAACAAAGCGGGACCTCGACGCACTCGAGGAGCGGCTCGGCGCGAGGATCGAGGCGCTCGAGCTTCTTCGACGGGCTCGGCGACCGCTTCGACGCGCGGCTCGAGGTCCGGCTCGGAGATGCGCTGCGCCACCAGACGCGGACCTTCATGTTCTTCACCTCGACGCAGATGCTGGTCCTTGTCGGGATCCTCCTCGGGACGCGCTGAGCCTCCGCCTTCCGGTTCCTGATCGGTGCCGCTGGTACGCTGATCGGTCCCATGGCCGAGGTCGGGATGGACCCGTTCACGAACCTGTACGCCGAGCGCGCCCGGGGCATGTCGGCGTCCGCGGTCCGCGCGCTGTTCGCGGTCGCCTCGCGCCCGGAGGTCATCTCGTTCGCCGGCGGCTCCCCGTACGTCCGGGCCCTCCCCCAGGAGCGGGTCATGGAGGCGGCGCGCATCGCCATCCAGGAGCGCGGGGACGTCGCGCTGCAGTACGGCGGCGGGCAGGGGCACCTCGGCCTGCGCGAACAGCTCGTCACCGTCATGGCCGCCGAGGGCGTCGCGGCCGACCCCGACCACCTGGTCATCACCGAGGGCGCCCAGCAGGCCCTCGACATCATCGGGAAGATCTTCGTCGACCCCGGCGACCTGATCGCGATCGAGGCGCCGTGCTACGTCGGCGGGCTCTCGGCGTTCAGCACCTACCAGCCGCGCTACCTGCAGGTGCCCATGGACGACGACGGCATGATCGTCGAGGCCCTCGAGGAGGCCCTGATCCGCGGCGAGCGGCCGAAGTTCGTGTACACCGTCCCGAACTTCCACAACCCGGCGGGTGTGACCATGTCATACGAGCGCCGGGTCCGCCTGGTGAACCTGTGTCGCGAGGCCGGCATCCCCATCATCGAGGACAACCCGTACGGCATGCTCCGGTTCGAGGGCGACCCGGTGCCGACGCTCCGCTCGATGGACCCGGACAACGTGATCTACCTGGGCACGTTGTCGAAGGTGTTCGCGCCGGGCGTGCGCATCGGCTGGATCCTCGGCGGCCCCGGCGTGATCCAGCGGGCGATCCTGGCGAAGGAGGCGGCCTCGCTGTGCTCCTCGCACCTCACCCAGCTGGTCAGCGAGGAGTACCTGAAGCTCGGCGACTTCCGCGAGGGCGTCGGCGAGTTCGTCGGCGTCTACCGGGCCCGGCGCGACGCGATGCTCCACGCGCTCCAGACGCACTTCCCCGCCGACGCCACGTGGACCCATCCGGCGGGCGGCTTCTACGTCTGGGTCACCGTCCCCGCGCAGTTCGACACGAGCGACCTGCTCGCCGCGGCCGTGGAGCGCCGGGTCGCGTACGTGCCGGGCGCCGCCTTCTACCCGGACGGCTCGGGCCGCGACAAGATGCGCCTCGCCTTCTGCTACGCCGCCGAGAAGGACATCGACGAGGGCGTGCGCCGCCTGGCGGACCTGCTGGCCGAGGAGGCCGAGCTCTACCGGTCCCTGGGAGGCTGACGTGCGGGTCGCCGTCCTGGCCGGCGGGCCCTCGCTGGAGCGCGAGGTCTCCCTGCTTTCGGGGCACCGCGTCCAGGCGGCCCTCGCCGCCTCCGGCCACCAGGCCGTCCTCCTCGACCCGGCCTCGGGTCCGCTCGTGGAGGCCCTCGAATCCGGTGAGTACGAGGCGGTCTACGTCGCGCTCCACGGCAAGCTGGGCGAGGACGGCACGGTCCAGCGCCTCCTGGAGCTGTTGCGGCTCCCCTACACGGGGACGCGTCCGTTCGCGTGCCAGGTCGCCTTCGACAAGGGTCTCGCCAAGGAGGCCCTGCTGGCCGCGGGGGTGGACACGCCGCCCTGGGCGATCGTCAGCCAGGCGGCGCTGCGCGACCTCGGGGCGGGGGCCGCGATCGGACGCGTCGCCGACCGCCTGGACGGGCGTCTGGTCGTGAAGCCGGCCCGGGGCGGGTCGGCGCTCGGCGTGAAGTTCGTGGAACGGCCCGGCGACCTGCCGGCCGCCGTGATGGGGGCGATGGCCTACGCCGACGCGGTGGTCGTGGAGCGGCGCATCGAGGGCACCGAGGTCGCCGTCTCGCTGCTCGGCGATCCCGCGGAGCCCCTCCCCCCCGTCGAGATCGTCCCCAAGGGCGGGGTGTTCGACTACGCCGCCCGGTACACGGCGGGGGCCACGGAGTACTTCGTCCCCGCGCGGCTCGGCGAGGAGGCCCTCGCGGCGTGCAGCGACGCGGCCGGCGCCGCCTTCCGGGCCCTCGGGCTTCGGGACGTGGCCCGGGCGGACCTGATGGTCGACGGCGACGGTCGGCCGTGGGTGCTGGAGCTGAACGTCTCCCCCGGGATGACCGAGACCAGCCTGTTGCCCCTCGCGTCGCAGGCGGCCGGGATGCCCTTCGAGCGCCTGTGCGAGCGCGTCCTGGACCTGACCCTCGCCCGGGACGCCTGAGGCTGAGTCTCCGGTCGGCCGGGTTCAGTCCCGGTCGGCGGGCTCCATGCCGGGGCCCGAGCCGATGATCTCCGAGACGATCCGCTCGAGGTCCGGGCGGCCGGAGAACTCCACGATGATCTTGCCGCGGCGCTTGCCGAGCTGGACGCGGACCTTCGTGGCGAGCTGCTCGGACAGGATCTCCTCGACCTCGGCCACCGCCGGATCCGACTCCTTGAGCTTGGGGGTCGGCGGCGCGGAAGCCGGGTGCTCGGTGTAGGAGCGAACCAGCTCCTCGACCTGGCGGACGGAGAGCCCCTCGGCCGCGGCCCGCAGCGCCATCGCGTGCTGGGCGTCCGCGTCGGGCAGCGACAGCAGGGCCCGGGCGTGCCCCGCACTCAGCGAGCCGTCGGCGAGCATGCGCTGGACGTCTCCGGGGAGGTGCAGGAGCCGGATGGTGTTGGCGATGTGGGCCCGGGAGTAGCCGAGGCGCTCGGCGAGGGTCTCCTGGCTCACGCCGAGGTCCTCCAGGAGCTCCTGGAACGCGCTGGCCAGCTCCAGCGGCGCGAGGTCCTCCCGGTGGATGTTCTCGATGAGGGCCTCACGGAGGCTCTCCGTCTCGTCCGTTTCACGGACGACGGCCGGGATCGTGGCCAGGCCGGCCATCCGGGCCGCCCGGAGGCGCCGCTCCCCCGCCACCAGCTCGTAGCCGTCGTCGCGCTTGCGAACGACGATCGGCTGGAGGACGCCGACCTCCTGGATGGACCGGGCGAGCGCCGACAGGGCCTCGTCCGCGAACGTCTCCCGCGGCTGGCGCGGGTTGGGCACGATCGCATGGACGGGCACCTCGAGCAGGCCGCTCTCCTCCGTCGCGCCCGGGATCAGGGCCGACAGGCCCTTGCCGAGGCCACCTCGCCTGTTCACTCCTGACCTCCTTCCCGCCACCGGAGGAACCGGCGACGACGTCGCTCCTGGGCATCGGCCGCGTCGCCGGCGGCGGAGCTCGCGTCAGCGGCCTCCGACTCGGGTGGCGGGAACTGCGCGACGGCCGCGGGATCGTCGCCGGATGCGGGCGTCGCGGCGGTGACCGGGGCCTCCGGCTGCGTCTCGGGGACCGCTTCCGGCTGCGGCTCGGGCTCGGGCGGCGCGGGCTCGAGCGGCGCGGGCTCGAGCGGGACGGGCGGGGCCGGGTTCGGCTGGAGCGGTGCCGGCTCGGCCTCGGGCGTCGTGTCCGGCGTTTCCTCGTCGGCCTCCGGCGGCTCCTCCTCCTCGGTACGCGCCGGGAGGATGACGGCCGGCAGCTCCTCGTCGCCGATGGGCACGGGGGCCAGTCCGTCGTCGAGGGGACGCTCCAGCACCTCGCCGGCCAGGGCCCGGTAGCATTGCGCGCCCTTGGACGTCGGGTCGTAGGTGGTGATCGGCTGGCCGTAGCCCGGGGCCTCGCTGAGCCGCACGGTGCGCGGTATGACGGTCTCATACACACGCGTCCCGAAGTACCTCCGGACCTCCTCCACCACCTGCTCCGCCAGCTTGGTGCGGGAGTCGTACATCGTGAGGACGATCCCCGACAGGCGCAGCCGGGGGTTGACGTTCTGCTGGACCAGCCGCACGTTCCGCAGGAGCTGGCCGAGCCCCTCCAGCGCGTAGTACTCGCACTGGATCGGGACGATCAGCTCCGTCGAGGCGGTGAGCGCGTTGACCGTGAGCAGGCCCAGCGACGGCGGGCAGTCGAGGATCACGAAGTCGTACGCGGCCTTGATCGGGTCGAGCGCCCTGGACAGGCGCATCTCCCTGGAGAACTGGCTGACGAGCTCGATCTCGGCGCCGGCCAGGTCGATCGTCGAGGGGATCGCGCTGAGGTTGGGGGTGGCGGTGTCGACGATCGCGTCCTCGGCCGGGACCCCGGAGGTGAGGACCTGGTACGTGCTGACCTCCCGCTGGCTGTGATCGATGCCCATGCCGGTCGACGCGTTGCCCTGCGGATCGAGGTCCACCACCAGGACCCGCTTGCCGGCCTCGGCGAGGGCC
>JBBDTT010000175.1:0-5275 GCA_040904285.1 Actinomycetota bacterium | reverse complement strand
GGGGATCCGATGGCCCTCGAACGCAAATCCCTCGAGCTCGGCCCGAGTTACCAGTCCGCCCGACTGGTCCATGAGCCCGCGGATGTACGTGAAGGACGCTGCCCGGCAGCGTGTTTCGAAATCCTCGATCACGGGCCGATCATCTTCCGCTGGTGCCGGTGGTTCAAGGCCTGCGCAACGTGCTGCATGAGCTGCTGAATCAGGCACAGATGCGGAAGGTCGACGAAGCCCTCCGCGCGGCCCTTGCCCTAGGCTGACCCGCGTGCTGGTGCGGATCGCGTTGTGGGACCTCACGGGGTCGAAGACCTCGGTCGAGGAGCTCCGGGACTACCTGCGCGACGAGTCGGTGGAGGCGTTCTCGAAGGTGCCGGGGCTTCGGTACAAGGCGTGGATCTCCGACCCGGCCACCAACCGGTGGGGCGCCGTGTACCTGTGGGAGTCGCGCGAGGCGTCCCGCCGGCAGCTACCCGGCAAGGCGCGCGCGATGATCGGTTCGGAACCGGTGATCCAGGAGTTCGAGGTGGAGGCGACCATCCAGGGTGTCTTCGAGGTCGTGGAGCTGTCGCGGCGCGGGTTGGCGTTCGAGTCCGACGAGGAGGGATCCGGTGGGTGAGGCGAGGACGTTCGGGCGGTACCTCGAGGACTTCGAGGTCGGCGACGTGTACAAGCACTGGCCGGGCAAGACGATCACCGAGTACGACGACCACTTGTTCTGCATGATCACGATGAACCACCACCCGCTGCACACGAACGCGCACTTCGCGGAGACCTCCACCCAGTTCAAGCGCAACGTGGTGGTGGGCAACCTGGTGTACTCGCTGGCCCTGGGGATGAGCGTGCCCGACGTGAGCGGCAAGGCGATCGCCAACCTCGAGGTCGAGTCGCTGAAGCACACCGCCCCCTTCTTCCACGGCGACACCCTGTACGCCGAGACGAAGGTGCTGGAGGTCAAGGAGTCCGGTTCGAAGCCGGACCGGGGCATCGTCACGGTCGAGACCCGCGGCTACAACCAGGACGGGACCGAGGTCCTGTACTTCCGGCGCAAGGTCATGGTCCCGAAGCGGGGGACGGTCGAGGAGCAGCCCGGCCGCCCCGAGCCGAAGACCGAATAGTCCACTCGAGTGGCCGAGCGCGAGACGCCGCCGTCCGAACGCTATCCACCGATCGCCTCGTACGCGCTCCTGGGCGACGGTCACTCCGCCGCCCTGGTCTCGATGGCCGGCTCGATCGACTGGTGCTGTTTCCATCGGTTCGACGCCCGGCCGGTGTTCGGCCGCATCCTGGACTGGGACCGGGGCGGGTACTTCCGCCTGGCGCCCGCCGAGATGTCACGGGTCTCACGCCGCTACGAGCCCGACACCAACGTCCTGGAGACCCGCTTCCAGGCGAAGACGGGACGCCTGAAGCTCACGGACTGTCTCGCGGTACGCCCGGATGCGGACACGTCCCGGCGGATGCCTCCGCATCCCTACCACCAGCTCATCCGCCTCCTCGAGTGCGAGGAGGGCGAGGTCGAGGTCGACCTGGAGTTCCATCCGCGGTTCGACTACGGGCTGACCACGCCCCGGCTGGAGATGCGCGGGTCCGCGACGGCGGTCGTCTACGGGGGCGCGGACGCGCTGGTCCTGCACTCCGAGCTGGAGATCGACCAGACGGAGATCTGTGGGTGCGACGGACGCTCGGTCCTGCGGGCCGGCGACTCGGCGGCGGTCACCGTCGAGTACTTCCTGCCACATCGCATCGAGCAGGCGGGCGCGGACCGGCAGGCGGTCCTGGGCCGGCTGGAGGAGACGCGTGCGTTCTGGCGCGACTGGGCGGGCCGCAGCACGTACGAAGGCGAGCACCGGGACGCGGTCGTGCGCAGCGCGCTGGTCCTGAAGGCGCTGACGAACGCCCCCACGGGCGCCATCGTCGCGGCGCCCACCACCTCGCTCCCGGAGGAGATCGGGGGCGTCCGCAACTGGGACTACCGCTACTCCTGGCTGCGGGATTCGGCGCTGGACGTCTACGCGCTGTTCTCGCTGGGCTACACGGACGAGGCCAACGACTTCATGGCCTGGGTCAAGCGAACGACGGCGGGGCGGGCCGACGACCTGCAGATCATGTACGGCGTCGGTGGGGAACGGCTGCTGCACGAGGTGCTGCTGGTGGACCTCGAGGGGTACCGGGGCTCGAAGCCGGTCCGGATCGGCAACGCCGCGTTCACGCAGTTCCAGCCGGATATCTACGGGGAGCTCCTGGACACAACCTGGCTCTATCACCGTAACGGCGGCGAGATCGACGTCGTGTTCTGGGAGTTCTGCCGCGGCGTGGTCGACGCCGTCGAGCGGCGATGGCAGGACCCCGACCACGGGATCTGGGAGATCCGCGACGAGCCGCGGCACTTCACGCACTCGAAGGTGATGGCCTGGGTGGCGGTCCACCGGGCGATAAAGCTGGCGCGGGCCCTGGATCTGCCCGGCGACATCGCACGGTGGGTCCGGCTCCGCGACGAGATGCGCCGGCGGATCCTTCGGGAGGGCGTCGATCCCGAGACCGGCGCGTTCGTGCAGTCCTTCGGCAGCTCGGCCCTGGACGCCTCGAACCTGCTCGTCCCGCTGGTGCGGTTCCTGCCCGCCGACGATCCCCGGGTGCGGGCCACCATGGAGCGCACCGCCAAGGAGCTCACGCACGACGGACTGGTGATGCGGTACCGAGCAGACGATGGGTTGCCGGGCGGCGAAGGTGCATTCGTCATCTGTTCGTTCTGGCTCGTGGACAACCTGGCCCAGGCCGGCGAGGCGGAGCGAGCCCGGGAGCTGTTCGATCGGCTGTGCGGGTTCGCCAACGACGTCGGCCTGCTGGCCGAGCAGATCGACCCCTCCACGGGCGAGCAGCTCGGCAACTTCCCGCAGGCCTTCAGCCACGTCGGGCTGATCGGAGCGGCGATCAACCTCGAGCGCGGCGCGGGCTGACACCGGCGTGGCCCCCGAACGGATCGCGACCATCGAGGCAGAGGTCGTTCGCTGCGTCCGGTGTCCGCGCCTGGTGGCGTGGCGCGAGGAGGCCGCGCGCGCCCGGCCCCGGCGTTTCCGAGGATGGGACTACTGGGCTCGCCCGGTCCCCGGGTGGGGTGACCCGGACGCGAGGGTGATGATCGTGGGCCTCGCGCCGGCCGCGCACGGCGGGAACCGAACCGGACGGATCTTCACCGGTGACCGGTCCGGCGACTGGCTGTTCGCCTCGCTGCACCGGACCGGGTTCGCGAACCAGCCGGCGTCCGAGCATCGCGAGGACGGCCTGCGCCTGCGGGGCCTGTTCGTCGGGGCGGTGGTCCGGTGCGCGCCGCCGGCGAACAAGCCGCTCCCCGAGGAGCGAGACAGCTGCCTGCCCTACCTCGTCCGTGAGCTCGAGGCGCTCAGGCGGCTCCGGGTGATCGTCGCGCTGGGCTCGTTCGCGTGGGACGGGGCGCTGCGGGCGCTGGCCGGGAACGGCCACACGGCGAGGCCGAAGCCACGGTTCGGACACGGCGCGGAGGCGGGGATCGGCCCGTACCTTCTCCTCGGCTCGTACCACCCCAGCCAGCAGAACACCTTCACCGGCGTCCTGACCGAGGACATGCTCGACGAGGTGCTCCTCCGAGCCCGTTCGCTTGCGAAACTGAATCCATGAGCTACGACGACCCGGGTTGGATGCCGGCGATCAAGCGTGCCTGGCGGTACATCCTGTTTCCGGCCTGGCCAGTGCAACGTCCGCGCCCGGGGGACAACCCCCTGATCGCCCTGCGAACCGTCTTCCTCTCGTCCCTTCTGGCGCTCGCCGTGGTCGGCAATGTCCTGACGTTCGTCGAGCCCGACGGGCCGCCACGTTTCGGGACGTTGCATTGGTTCATCGCGGCGTACGCCGTGGTCGGGAGCGTCGGGGGCGTGGCATGGGCCCGTCGCCGCTCGATCGTGGTCACCGACGTGCAGACCGTCGCGGGTTCATATCGAGGGCTGGTGCTCATCTCGTTCGGACTGGCGCACTCCGTCGCGCTCATGGGGTTCGTGCTGGTGTTCATCACGGGATATCGCTGGACCTTTGCCGCGGGATTGGGGGTCGCGCTTCCGCTTCTGGCTCTGGTCGCTCCCACCCGAGCCGATATCGAACGGCGGCAGCGTCAGGTCACCGCTGCGGGATCCGCGGTCTCGGTAAGCCGTGCCGTCCAGGACGTCCCGATGAAGGAGGGGCGCGCCAGGTAGGCCGCCAATATCCGGGGCGGGCGTATCCTCGGGCCATGCGGGGTGGGCACCATTTCGGGCTGATCCTCGAGGAGACGAAGCCGGTCGATCGCAAGACGCTCCGGCGCGTCATCTCGGCGTTCAAGCCGTACAAGCGTCAGGTCGGCGTGGTCGGGACGCTGATCTTCATCACGGCGACGCTCGGCGTCGTGAACCCGATCCTGATCAAGGTCATCTTCGACACCGCTCTGTTTCCGCCGGGCGATTTCGTCGACCTGCCACGCCTGTACTTCCTGGTGGGACTGATGATCGCGGTTCCGGTGGTGACCGGCGCCATCGGCGTGGGGCAGACCTACGTGGCCAACGTGGTCGGACAGCGCGTTATGCAGGACTATCGCAACGCGCTCTACCGCCATCTCCAGCACATGCCGCTGCGGTTCTTCACCACGGCGCGCACGGGAGAGATCCAGTCGCGGATCTCGAACGACGTCGGCGGCGTGCAGTCGGTGATCACCGACACGGCCTCGAGCATCCTGTCGAATGTCGTCATCCTGATCTCGACGCTGGTCGCGATGCTGCTGCTGTCGTGGCAGCTCACGGTCCTCTCACTGTTCATGATGCCGTTCTTCATCTGGCTGACGACGAAGGTCGGCAAGGCCCGCAAGGAGGTCGCCCGCAACACCCAGAAGTCGCTGGCCGACCTCACGGCGATCACCGAGGAGACCCTGAGCGTCAGCGGGATCCTGCTGTCGAAGGCCTTCGGCCGCCAGCGCTACGAGATCAGCCGGTTCCGCGACGAGAACGAGAAGCTCTCCGGCCTCCAGCTGAAGCAGCAGATGATCGGCCGTTCGTTCTTCGCCACGATCCAGATCTTCTTCTCGATCACGCCGGCCCTCGTCTACCTGGTGGCGGGGTGGGTCATCGACGCAAACCCACAGCAGACGGCGATCACCGCCGGCACCATCGTCGCGTTCACGACCCTGCAGAGCCGACTGTTCTTCCCGGTGGGGCAGATGCTCCAGGTCACGGTGGAGGTCCAGTCCGCCACCGCTCTGTTCGAGCGCATCTACGAGTAA
>JBBDTT010000174.1:1127-5286 GCA_040904285.1 Actinomycetota bacterium | reverse complement strand
ATGCGCTCGAACAGGCCGTCGAGGAAGTCCGCGGCGACCTCGGCCTGCTCCTCGAGCTCTTCCGTACTGAGCTCGGCGGTCGCAGGGCGCTTCGCGCGCACACGCACGACCGCGCCCTGGCTCTTCAGCCCGAGGAAGCCCGCCTTCGGCTCCTGAACGATCTCGATGTGTGCCTGTTGTTCGGTTATGCCGAGTTGTTCGAGGGCGGCCTCGATGGCCTCCTCAACGCTTGCGGCGCTTCTTTCGACTTCCTCCGCCACTGCGCCCTGAACCTCCTCTGTTGGCTGCAGGACGCTTCTGCGGGGGCGACTCGACGCGCTTCTGGCCGTTTCCGCCCTTCGGGAGCGAGGGCGTGCCGCCCTTGCGCTGCCCGTCGGCGCGTGGCGCCGGGGCGCCCGCGGCCTCCTTCTTGAGCCTGCTCCGCATCATGACGCGCTGCTGCCCGACTTGCCACAGGTTCGTGGTCACCCAGTAAAGGAGCACGCCGGCCGGGATCGAGAGGGAGATGAACCCGAGGAATACCGGCATGATCCTGCCCATCATCACCATCTGGGGGTTGGATTGCCCAGACATCTGCTGCATCTGCCGCTGCTGATACCAGGTCGTGCCCACCATCAGCACGACCAGACCCCAATACGCCACGAGCGGTGCTCCGCCGGCACGCGCTCCGCTCCGCGAGCACTGGCGCATGCCCTCCTCGGAACCGGATTGGGTCGGCGAACACGAGAGCTCCATGCCGAGGAAGCCCGGGGCGCCCTCGATGACGTCGCGATACAGCTCGCTGTCCTTGGGAAGGTGCCCCGAGCTGCGAGGCGACTCGCACTTGAGGTGGTCCTTGGCGAACGCTCCGCCGGCCTCGTGCGCGATGCACCTGAACATCTGCGGCGGGGGATTCCGCGTGTCCGCATTCAGCCGTCCGCCCGACTTGGCGACCCATTCCTCGATCTCGACCGTCTGTTCCTCGCCGTTCGTGCACCGGATCTCGTTCGAGCCGAGGCCGGAGATGCGGGGGAGATCCTCGCCGACGGGCTGGCAGAACGACTCCCTGACCGTCGCGGCCCGGAAGTCGTCGCCGGCCGGGATGGCCACGGCGGGGGAGAACGCGTTCAGCACGGCATAGAGCGCGATGAAGAACGGGGCCTGCATGAGGAGTGGGAGGCATCCGCCGAGGGGGTTCACGCGATGCTCCTTGTAGACCGCCATGAGCTCCTCGTTCAGCTTCTGGCGGTTCCCCTTGTGCTTGCGCTGGATCTCCTTGACGAGGGGCTGGATCTGCTGCATCTCGGCCATCGACCGGACCTGCTTGATCGTCAGCGGGAGCAGGGCCACGCGGATCACGATCGTCAGCAGGACGATCGCGATCCCGTAGTTGCCAACGAAGTCGTAGAGCGCCGCCAGGATGGTGGCGATCCCCCGCAGCAGGGCCCCGAAGACCTGATCCATCAGCCCGCACCGCGGGTGTGTATGACGTTATCACTCACCGTGCGCCACCGGCCTCGGGGCGGCACGGGCTCGACCCCGCCGGCGGACAGGGGGGAGCAGCGTGCGACGCGCCACGCGGCCAGGACCGAGCCCTTGGCGGCGCCGTGCGTGCGGATGGCCTCGGCGGCGTACGCCGAGCAGCTGGGGTGGAACCGGCACCGGGCGCCGAGGACGGGGGAGAGCACGCGGCGATGGACGGCCAGGAGCCCGAGCAGGACGGCCCGGAAGGGCCAGCCGAGGGCGCGGACGAGACTCACGCGCCGATCAGGCGCGCGCGCGCCAGCAGCGTGCCGAGATCCGCGGTCACCGTCTGAGCCCTGGCCCCTTCGATCGTCGGTCGGGCGACGACGACGAGGTCGTGGCCGCCTTGCACCCTCGGAGCGAGCGCCCGCCACGCCTCGCGCAACAGGCGCCGGGCTCGGTTGCGCTGCACGGCGCCCCCGACCCTGCGGCCGGTCACGAACCCGGCGCGCGCTTCCCCTTCCGAGGGCGCCACGTACAGTATCATCAGGTCTCCGCGGTGGGCCGTCCCACTCCGGGTCACCCGTTCGAAGTCGGAGCGGCGGCGGAGGACGCGCTTCAGGCGGACAGCCGGGCGCGGTGCTTGGCGCGGCGGCGAGCCAGGATCGCGCGGCCACCCCGGGTCCGCATCCGGATCCGGAACCCGTGCGTCTTCTTGCGCTTTCGGTTGTTGGGCTGGAACGTGCGCTTCACGAGCGAGTCCTCCTCAGGTCGCAGGAGTATACGGGCGCCGCGGCGGCCTCACCGCGCGACGGCTCCCACCGTGGCCCCAACCCCTGTGTCGCGCCAGAAAGTGCGTCAAAACCCGCCCCGGCCTGTTGGCCGCCGGGAGGCCGGTGCTATGATCCGCCGCGCTCACGGCACCTTTCCCCAGGCAGCCGGCTTCCCCGCCCGCACCGCACCTCTGGTATCCACACCTGTGGAAAGTGCTTGTGGAAAAAGCCACCTCGACAACGCCCGAGTCTCGAGCCCGTTCGCTCTGGGAGCGCGCGGCCGCCATCGCGCGTGAGGAGCTGCCGGAGAGCTCCTTCAAGATGTGGCTCGCCGACGTCCGCCCCGAGCGGCTGGACGACGACACCCTCGAGCTGACCGCCCCGAGCGCCTACGTGCGCAACTGGATCGCCTCGCGCTACCTCGACCTGCTCTCCCGGGCGGTGGCCGACGCCGCCGGCGCGCCGGTCCGCGTCGAGATCCGGACCGCGCCGGCCCGGGCGACCCCGGCCGCAGGGCCCGAGGCCGAGGCCGCTCCCTCCCCGTCCGCGAAGCCCTCCGAGGGACCCACCGCGCCGTTCACGGACCGCTACACGTTCGACAGCTTCGTCCCCGGGCCGAGCAACAAGTTCGCCTTCGCGGCGGCGATGGCGGTGGCCGAGGCGCCGCCCTCCAAGGCCTACAACCCGCTGTTCATCTACGGCGGGGTCGGGCTCGGCAAGACCCACCTGCTCCTGGGGATCGGCCAGCTCATGCTCAGGCTCAACCCCCGGATCCACGTGAAGTACGTGACCAGCGAGCAGTTCGTGACCGAGTTCATCCGCTCGGTTCGCGAGCGCCAGGGCTACCAGTTCCAGCGCAAGTACCGCGACGTGGACGTGCTCCTGGTCGACGACATCCAGTTCCTGGCGCGGGCGGAGGAGACCCAGACGGAGTTCTTCCACACGTTCAACGCGCTCCACGGGGCCGAGCACCAGATCGCGATCGCCAGCGACCGCCCGCCCCAGGAGCTGTCCGCGCTCGAGGAACGCCTGCGCAACCGGTTCCGGTGGGGCCTGTGCGTCGACGTGCAGCCCCCCGACCTCGAGACCCGCATCGCGATCCTGCAGATGAAGGCGATCCGCGACGGCATCCAGGTCCCGGACTCGGTCCTCACGTTCATCGCCGAGAAGATCGAGCACAACATCCGCGAGCTCGAGGGCGCGCTGCTGCGGGTCGCGGCGTTCGCGTCCCTCTCCCAGCAGCCGATCGAGCTGACCCTCGCCGAGCGGGCCCTGGAGGACCTGCTTCCCGAGGGCGGCCACGAGATCTCGGCGGACCTGATCATCGAAGAGACCGCCGCCTACTTCGGCCTGGAGCGGGCCGACCTCGAGTCGAAGAGCCGGTCCCGGCCGCTGACGACCGCCCGGCACATGGCCATGTACCTCCAGCGCGAGTTCACCGGCCTGTCCCTGATCAAGATCGGGGAGTGCTTCAACCGCGACCACACCACCGCGCTGCACGGGATCAAGAAGATCGAGACCCTGATGATCGAGCGGGGGAGCGTGTACCGCCAGGTGCAGGAGCTCACCCGCCGGATCAAGACCGCGGCCCGGGGGATGTGATGGGGAAAAGCGGTGCGGTGCGGGCTCGCAAGTGGGGGTTCGCCGGGGGGCCGTTCACCGGCGGTTCACAACCCCGTCCTTCGGCGTTGGTTTCCCACCGGGGCGAACGTGTCATTCACCCCCGGTACGCTGTGACGACGATGGTTCTCAACATTTCCCCAGCCCCTACTAGCACTACTGGCTTGTATATCCATGGAGGGTTGGAGGTGGCCTGGTGAAATTCCGCTGCGATCGAGACGATCTCGCCGATGCCCTGCAGACCGTCCAGCGAGGCGTGTCCGCACGGCCGGGCATCCCCGCCCTGACGGGTGTCCTGATGACCGTGGGCGAGGGCAAGCTGA
>JBBDTT010000174.1:0-1117 GCA_040904285.1 Actinomycetota bacterium | reverse complement strand
CCCCCCCCACGACCGACCTCGAGGTCTCGACGGAGCTCTCGATCGAGGTCGACGCGATCGAGCCCGGCGTGGCCCTGGTCCCGGCCCGTCTGGCGGCCGACATCGTGCGCAAGCTCGACGCGGCCCCCGTCGAGTTCACGGTCGCCGACAACCAGGCCTCGATCTCCTGCGCCGCGTACGAGGGCCAGATCCGGTGCCTGCCGGCCGAGGACTTCCCCTCGCGGCGAGAGCCGTCCGGGATCGCCGTGAAGGTCGCCGCCCAGGAGTTCGCGGAGGCCGTCAAGCAGGTGGGCAAGGCGGCGTCCAAGGACGAGGCCCGGCCGATCCTCACCGGCGTCCTGGTCGAGGCGAACCGGGAGGGACTCACGCTCGTGGCCACCGACTCGTACCGCCTCGCCGTTCGGGAACTGACGGCGAAGGGCGAGGGGGAGGCGAAGGTCCTCATCCCCGAGCGAGCCATCACCGAGGCCGGCCGCGCGGCGGAGACGATGGACAAGGGCGACGTGGAGATCCTCCTCGAGGAGAGCCAGGCAACCTTCCGCGCCGGCCCGCTCATGCTCACCAGCCGCCTCATCGAGGGGGAGTTCCCGAGCTACCGCCAGCTGATCCCCGAGGGCTATGAGAACCACCTCACGGTGTCCCGGATCGGCCTCCTGGACGCCGTGTCCCGCGTCGGCCTGCTGGCCCGGGAGAACTCGCCCGTCCGCCTGGAGTTCAACGCGCTCGGCGTGCGGCTGTCGTCGTCCTCGCCGGACCTGGGCGGCGCCGTGGAGGTGGTCGAGGCCGAGTACGGCGGCGAGGACACCACGGTCGCGTTGAACCCCGGGTTCCTGATCGACGGCCTGTCCGTCGCCACCGGCGACAAGGCCAAGATCGAGGTCCGCGACGGCCTCAAGCCGGCCCTGGTCCGGGGCGACACGGAGGGCTTCCTGTACCTCGTGATGCCGGTCCGCCTGCCGGAGGCGGTCCGGACCGGCTAGCCGCCGCGTGCGCCTGGCCTGGGGAGAGCTTCGCGACTTCCGGAACCACCTCGAGACCCGGGTGGAGGTCGCGCCGGGTCTCACCGCCGCGGTGGGTGAGAACGGCCAGGGCAAGACGAACCTGCTCGAGGGGCTCT
>JBBDTT010000173.1:0-5330 GCA_040904285.1 Actinomycetota bacterium | reverse complement strand
CGAGGGGATGAACCGGTTGGCCACGACCGCGGCCGTGAGCAGCACGAGCGACGCGAGCATCAGCGCGAGGCGGAACCCGTCCATGAACGAGTCCGCGAACGCGCCCTGGACCGCGCCCATCTGCTCCGGGGTCAGCCCGGCGAGGATCGACGGGTCGATGCGGCCGTGGCTGGCGGCCTCGACGATCGCGCCCGACTGGGCGCCGGAGATGCCGATGCCGGCGATGGCCACCGTCATCGAGGCCTTCAGCTTCGTGGTCAGGAGCGTCCCGAGCAGCGCGATGCCGAACACGCCGCCAACCTCGCGAGAGGTGTTGGTGGTGGCCGACCCCAGGCCCGCGCGCTCCGCCCCGACCGCGTTCATCACGGCGGCCGTCATGGGCGACATGACCGAGGCCATCCCGACGCCCATCAGCATGAAGACGGGGAGCATCAGCCCGAACGGCGTGTCCACCGAGATGCCGCTCAGCATGAGCATCCCGGCGCCCGCGAGCGACAAGCCGAAGGTCATGATCCCGCGCGACCCGTGCTTCGAGGCGAACCGTCCCGCGTTCGGCGCGGTGACGATGATCATGACGGTCATGGGCAGGAACCGGACGCCCGTCTGCAGCGGCGAGTATCCCCGGATCACCTGCATGTAGAGCGACAGGAAGAAGAAGATCCCGAACATCCCGAGCGTGACGGCGAACGCGACCGCGTTGCCCGCCGAGAACGCCGGTATGCGGAAGAACGACAGCGGCAGCATCGCGTGGTCGGTGCGCCGCTCCCAGGCCACGAACGCGCCGAGCAGGCCCACCCCCGCGACGAGCGTGGCGACGATGAGGGGGTCGGTCCAGCCCCGCTCGTTCGCCTCGATCAGCGCGAACGTCAGGGCGAACAGGCCGGCGGTGCCGAACCCGAGCCCGCCGAAGTCCAGCCGGCGGGCCTGCTCCGCCCTCGACTCCTTGACGACGCGCCAGCCGACGATCAGGCCCGCGATCCCGATCGGCACGTTGAGGAAGAACACCGACTCCCAGCCGACGTTCTCGATCATCCACCCGCCGAGCGTCGGACCGAGGGCCAGGGCGAGCCCGGACACGCCGGCCCAGAACCCGATGGCCTTGGCCCGCTCGTGGGGCGGGAACGTGACGCTGATGATCGACAGGGTCCCGGGCATGAGCAGCGCCGCGCCGATGCCCTGCAGGGCCCGGGCCGCGATGAGCTGCGAGGTGGAGCCGGAAAGCCCGCACAGGAGCGAGGCCACCGTGAAGATCCCCAGGCCGAGCAGGAACATCCGCTTGCGTCCGTACCGGTCGCCCAGGATGCCTCCGGTCAGCAGCAGGCTGGCGAACGCCAGGACGTAGCCGTCGACGATCCACTGCAGGCCGCCGACGTCGGCGCCGAGGTCTCGCGAGAGGGTCGGCAGCGCCACGTTCACGACGGTGTTGTCGAGCATCGCCATGAACAGCGCGAAGCACATCGTCAGCAGGACGAGGATCTTCTCGCGGTGGTTCTCGCCCTCGAACATGGCGGCCCCTATCCCTTTCTCGGCTCGAGGATGCGGCGGGCGATGTCGACGACGTGCTCGCGCCGCGCGGCGAGGGCCTTCTTCGTGTAGGGGTCGCCGCCGGCCACCATGCGGGCCAGCTGCGGGAACGCGAACCAGAACTGGACGACCCCCATCATCGTGGCGATCGTCTGGCGCGGATCGAGGCCCGGGTCGACGGTTCCCGCGCGTTGCGCGTCGGCGAGCCGGTCGACGTGCTGGCGCACGCGCTCGGCCCGGTTGCGCTCGTTCGGGACGGGGGCCCGGCCGAAGTCGAGGGCCTCCCACTGCAGCAGGCGCGACAGCCACGGGTTGGCGGCGTGGAAGTCGAAGAACTCGCCGGCGAGGTCGGCGAACCGTTCCGGATCCCGGTGGGTCTCGTCCACCATGGCCTGCATCCGGTCCTCGAGGACGCAGCGGAACAGGGCCTCCTTGTCGCCGAAGTACTGGTAGAGGAGGGCCTTGTTGCAGCCGGCGCGGGTGGCGATCTCGTCCACGCGCGCGCCGGCGAAGCCGGACTCGGCGAACGTCTCGAACGCCGCGCCCAGGATCCGCTCCTTGGTCTGTGCCGAGTCCCGGGGGGTCATGGCCCGGGAGCCTAACTAACCGTTTGGTTAGTCGTCAACCGACCTAGAGATACCCGAGCGCCTCGAGATGGTCCTGCATCTCGGCCTCCTCGCGCGGGGTGTACGCGGTGCGCCCCTCGACCCCCACGTCCGCCTGGACCCCGTCGAGGAGCTCCCGAAGCTCGTTCGCCCGCTGCGGGTGCGCGTCCCCGACGTCCCGGGTCTCGCCGGGGTCGGCGTCGAGGTCGAAAAGGGCCTCCGCGTCCCCCGTTCGTGCGAGCTTGAACCGCCCGTCGAGGATCGTGGCGTACGGCCCGGCCTCCCGGATGACCTCGCGGGGCACGCCCCACACCCGCGCCAGGTGCTCGACCTGCTCGTCGCTCCACAGGCTGCTCAGGTCGCTCTGGGACACGGCGGTTCCCGGCGGACAGACCGGCGCCCACGGGTTCGCCTCCAGCTCCAGGCGGTCGGCAAGGAGCGCCGGCAGGTCCGGTTGGGAGAACAGATCGTCCACGGGCGGGTCGAGGGGTCCGGCCATGATCAGGGGGACGTGGATCAGCCGCTGGTCGATGGAGCGGGTATGCCCCAGCAGATGCTGCTCGCCCAGGTTCTCGCCGTGGTCCGCGGTCAGGATGACGGCCGTGTCGTCGAGCACCCCGGCCGCGTCGAGGTCCTCCAGCATCAGTCCGACCGTGTGGTCGACCATCGAGACGGCCCGCCGGTACAGGTGGCGCAGCCGGGCCAGGACCGGCTCGGGGACCTCCAGGTTCCCCATGCTGTACCGGGCCATCGTGACGGCGTTGCCGTACCGCATCGCGTCGTCGGCGGCCCGGAGCCGTCCCACGACGGACCGGTGGGTGAACGGACGGGGGGGCAGGTACGGCGAATGGCACTCCATGAGGTTCACGAACCAGAAGAACGGCCTCGGATCGCGCTCGCGAAGGCGCGCGCGAAGCAGCCGGACGGCTGCGGACGCGCCCTGGTCGGCGCGCCCCCGGACGGCCCGCAGGTACTGCTCCATCCGGTCGCGTGCGGATCGGCTCCGGGGGATCTCCCCTCGCACCTCGGCCCAGTGCTCGAAGCCGGTGCTGAAGGCCGAGCCGTGGCTGATCCATGGGTTCGCGCTCACCCCCGCGGTGGCGTAGCCGTTCCGGCGCAGGACCTCGGCCAGGATCCGGTCCGCGTTCGCCTGGAGGATCTTGCGCGGGTTGAGCAGGCTTCGTCCGACCAGCGGCTTCGAGAGGCCGAGGGCACGGGGGAGGCGGCCGGTGAACATCGCCGCATGCGAGGGCATGGTCCAGTTCGCGGCGGAGATCGCCATGGGGACCGCCCGGCCCCGCCGCGCCAGATCGGCGGCCACGGGGGTGGATCCGGCAGGGGCTCCGTACGGCTCGAATCCGTCGGCTCGCGCGGTGTCGAACACGATCAGCAGGACGTTCGGCCGCATCGCGCCGGAGTATAGGTACCTACCGCCACTCCACGATCAGCTCGCGGCGGACCTTCAGGCGAGCCGCCGCGCGTTCGCGAAGCAGGATCTCCGCCCCCTCCGCCGACCGCGTGTAGACCAGGCCGCCGCCGCCGACCCACTTCGCCCAGGCCCGCCCGAACGCCTCGGCGAACTCCTTCTTTCGACCGAAAACGGTGGGCACGGGGTGGTAGTGGGGACCCTCGCGCCGGAAGGCCCGCAGGAGGGAACGGATCACGTACCAGACGGGCCGGTAGAACGTGCCGGACAGCGAGGCCTCCTCGCGCACGACCAGGTAGCGCTGGTCCGTGATGGGGGCGAACAGCTCGTGGTACGCCTGCGAGAAGCGCTCCGACGCCTCGGCGTCCTTGGTCCACAGATGGACGTCGTACGTGCCCTGGACGCCCTGCGCCACGCGGACCTCCTCGGGCGAGGCAGCCGCGAGGCCGGTCTCGCGCAGCGCCTCGGCCACGGCCCGTCCGAAGTCGGCCAGGTATGAGTCCACGGGCAGGTCGACGAAGGCGGCGCGCCCGTAGCGCCAGAAGAACGGCGCGGCCAGCGCGAGGGGCGCGAGAAGAAGCGCTGCCGTGGCCAGCCACCGGACCGGCCCGTTGGGGATCAGCAACGCCTGGGGCAGCGCCTGCCAGAACAGGACGCCGTACACGACGAGCATCGCCACGGCCACGTTGAGCAGCACCCGGAGCGAGCGCATCCAGGTGAAGGCCGTCCGCATGGTGACGTCCTCGGCCGCGAGCACCGTTCCCCGGAACTCGAAGTTGTCGTAGGGCCGGCCGATCCCCCAGCGCTCGTACGCGCCGTCGCGGTCGCGGGCCCGCCCGAACGCCCGCCGGTTGATCGCGTCCGGAGAGATCTGCCGGCCCACCAGGGGCGCGGAGAGCAGGAGGGGCAGCCGTTCGTCGACGTGGGCGAACCCCTTCACGATCCGCCCCTTCGGACCGAGCCCCCAGGTGTGCCGGTGCTTGGCCGCACACCGCAGCACGTCCCGGTCCCCCTCGGGGAGGTCCGATCCCAGACAGATCACGTCCCAGTTGTTGGCCACCTTGCGGGGTTCCTGCGGGTCCAGCCGGATCGAGCGCCCCCGGATCTGGTTCGTCGAGGCGAAGGTCCCCGCGGTGGTCAGGTCGACCAACGTGTTCAGCTTCAGGCTGTCCCACCCCTCGGCCAGGAGCCCCCGCGTACCCACCAGGCACCGCGTGACGCCTCGCTCGAACAGGTCCGTCACCAGCGCGACGTACGTGCGCGGGCTCCAGCCGCCGCCCTCGCCGACGATGAGCGCCAGCCCGTCGCCGACGTCGCGGGCCTCGAGCTCGGCGGACAGCCCGAGGGCCCGCAGGTGGGCGTGGGCCTCCTCGACGAAGCGCGGAGCCAGACCTAGGTCGACGATGACCGAGCGGCCGGTGACCATGACCGGGTCGAGCGCGTTCGTCCCGGCGTCGGCGGCGAGGGCCCGGATGGCCTGCACGGCGCCGCCGGCCTCGGCGTCGAGGACGCCCTCCAGCTTTCGCAGCGCGGTCGCCGATGACCGCTCGAAGTCGGTGAGGACGACCGCGCGGAGCCGGTCGCCCATCGCCGCCCGTTCCGCGCCCAGGATCCGGACCATCCCGTCGACCTTGGTCCGCGAGTACGCGAGGACCCGGTCGATCGGGTTCGTCCCCGCCCGCCACCCCGACTCGGTCATCGACCACCCCAGCGTCCGGAGGGCGGCCTTCAGGTCGGCCAGCGCCTCGGCGTCCTCGGGGGAGGGCGAGCGCCGG
>JBBDTT010000172.1:0-5394 GCA_040904285.1 Actinomycetota bacterium | reverse complement strand
CGAGGAGCACGTGTTCCCTCTGAAGGAGGCGCACGAGTTCACCCGGCCGGGGTGCAAGCTCTGTCCCGACTTCGCGGCCGAGCACGCCGACGTGTCGTTCGGAGGACTCGGGCAGTCCGCCGGCTGGACCCTCACCGTCATCCGCACGGAGCTCGGCGCGGACATCTTCGAGCGGGCCATCCGCGACCGGATCGTGGAGGTCCGCCCCGGCTCCGAAGACCCGGCGGCGATCGCGCTGATGGAGAAGCTGGCCGTGAGGTCCCGCAACCGGTGGCCGGTCGCCGAGATCCCCGAAGGGCACCGAGCTCCGGGGGCGTTCGCGCCCTAGGCCCGCAGGGCGGCGAACGGCGCGGCCGCGCGCGGCCGCTGGACCTCGTCCACCGGACGAGCGAGTCCGCGGCGGACGAGGGCCTGCATGCGGGCCCGCTCCACGATCCGCAGTCCCGCCAGGCCGGGGAGCGCGCCGAGGACGCCGTCCATCTCCCGCGCGGCCATCAGGCCCGCGGGGCCGCCGAACAGCTCGGTGACGGCGAAGTCCGTCTCGGCCTGCGGACGCACGCCCGTGCCGACCGGAGCCCACAGGTGATCGAGGGCCCACCGGGTGACGCTCCGCGCCTGCCGGCTGGCCGCGAGACGTCGGCGAGCCTGGGACCGGTAGAACGCGAAGTGGCGCCGCTCGTCCTTGATGATCCGGTCGAGCACCTCGATCAGGACCGGATGCCTGGTGTGGTCGATCAGCCGGTGATAGCCCGTGAGCGTCGAGAGCTCGTTGACGGCGCCCCACGTCATGTGCAGGGCCACGAAGTCCTTCAGCACGGCCGAGCCGGCGAGCGTCGCAAGGTGCGAGGTCATGCCCGCTCCGAGCTTGCGGCGGATCCACGTGTTGCGCGCGTACCGGCTCGGGTAGGGGGCCTCACTCGACACCCGCTCGCGGTCGGGCAACAGCTCGTAGCCGGCTTCGCCGAGGAACCGGCTGAACGCCTCGCCATGCCAGAGCTCCTCGTACACCCAGCACGACAGGAACGCGGTGACGTCGGGCTCGTGGGCCGCGCGAGTGGCCAGGAGGTCGCGCAGGAAGATGGCCGTGTGCGACTCGATGTCCATCATGTAGGCGAGGCAACGCGCCTCGCCGGGGGGCAGCGGCGTCTCCCGGATCCGATCCCAGGCGATGCCCGAAAGATCCACCTTCTTGGAGTTGCGCAGGTACCGGTCGAGATCGAAGTCGTCCATGGGTCTCAGCTCCCGTGCGGGTGAGGTCCTCAGATTCGCAGCCCGGCCGGGCCCGGATCACCCGAACCCCGGACCGGCCCGGGATTCGTGCCCGGGCCGGTCCAGAGCGTCGACAGGGACTCAGGCCGCGAACGCCTCGGGGTTGTCCTGCACGATCGACTCGGTCAGCGGGTCGCCGAGCATGTGCATGTGGCCGGCGGCCGTCCGGAGCTTCGTGAAGACCTCCGGGTCGGCGTCGGCCACCGCGTCGATCGTGGCCTTCAGCGTGAGCACGTGCTCCTCGATGAGGCCCGACACGGCTTCTCCGCCGGGGAGCGTGGGGATCGTGTCGGAGAGGAACTGCCCGAACGAGTCCACGTACCCCAACAGGTCGGCCACCGCCCGGTCCATCACGTCCTGGTCGCTCGTCGCGACCCCGGTCACGTAGTCGACGACGAAGCCGATGTGGCCCTTCCAGCCGTCAGAGAACGTCGCCTCGGCGTCCGGGTACACCGACCCGAACGTCGCGATGACGTCGTCGGAGTTGCCGTCGAGGGCCGCCGCGGCCGCCTCGAACACGGGCTGGCGACCGGCGAGCGCCTCCTCGGCGGCGATGCCCGCGAGGTACACGTGCTCCTGCAGCAACCGGTTGAGGTCCGAGCGGAGCCCGGCCGCCGGGGCGTTCGCGTCGCCCTCGAGCCCGTTGTCCCCCGCGATGGCCGCCGCCAGCGGGTCGGCCAGCATGTGCATGTGGCCGGCCGCCTCTCGGAGGGCGGCGAACGCGGGACCGGCCTGACCCGCGGCCTGGGCGTCGACCACGGCCTTCAAGGTGAGCGCGTGCTCCAGGATCAGCCCGGAGACGGCCTCGCCGTCGGGCAGCCCCTCGACCGTGTCGGACAGGAACTGTCCGAAGGAGTCGGCGTAGCCCTGCAGGTCCGCGATCGCCTTGTCGGCCTTGGCCTGGTCCTCCTCGGCGAGCCCGGTCGTGTAGTCGACGAAGAAGCCGATGTGCCCCTTCCACGCGTCCGAGAACGTCGCCTCGGCGTCGGGGTACACCGATCCGAACGTCTCGATGAGGTCGTCGGAGTTCGCGTCGAGGACTCCCGCCGCGGCGGTGAACCCGTCGGTACGGCCCGCGAGCGCCTCGTTCGTGGCGATCGCGGCCAGGTACACGTGCTCCTGCAGAAGGAGGTTCAGGTTCGAGCGCAGCTCCGACGCCGCCGTGGCCGACGTCGCCGCACCCATGTCGTGCCCGGGCATGGTCGTCGGGGTGCCCCCGTCGCTCGAGCCCGGCGCACTGTTGCACGCCGCGCCGAGCAGCGCGAACGCCACGCCGATGCCGATGATCCTGGTCCACCGGTGCCTCATCGTCTCTCCCTTCCGGGCATGCAGCGGCACGCCCTGGTCGTCCTGCTCGATCTGCGACTCGCGCCGCGAGGGCCGCTACCCGACCCGGATCTCGCCCTGCATGCCGTTCGGATGGACGCGGCAGAAGAAGGCGTAGGCGCCGGCCGCCTCGAAGGTCTGCCGGAACTCCACGCCCTCCTCGTCCAGCGCCGCGTCGAACGAGGTGTCGGGCGCATCGGGCGTTCCGGCCGTCACCGTGTGCCGGGTCGAGTCGTGGTTCGTCCACACGACCTCGGCGCCGGCGGCGACCTCGAGGACGTCGGGCTTGTAGGCCAGTCCGCTGATCTCGATCGCCGTGCCGCCCGCGGTCGGGGACGGAGATGCTGCCCCGCCACCGTCGTTCGAGCCGCACGCGACGAGGATCAGCGCCGCCGTCAGCGCGAGGACGATCGTCTGCCGCGTCCGTGTCATCACGCCGCCCATACGCGGCAGCGAACGACCCGGATCAGCGAATGGGCTCGGAAACGACGAAGGACCGGGCGAGTTGCCCGGCCCTTCGTCCCCGCGAGTGAGCGGGTGCCGCTACGCGTCCGCCTTCGGCCAGTTGGCCACGGTGGGATGGTCCGCGTCGACGGGGCCCACCTGGGCCGCGCCGCCGGGCGATCCGATGCCGGAGACGTCGGCGTTGAAGAACTCGGCGTTGATGGGGGTGAACTGCTTCCACTCGCCGGGGACGTCGTCCTCGTAGAAGATCGCTGTGACCGGGCACACCGGCTCGCAGGCACCGCAGTCGACGCACTCGTCGGGGTGGATGTAGAGCATCCGTCCACCCTCGTAGATGCAGTCCACGGGGCACTCGTCGACGCAGGCCCGGTCCAGCACGTCGATGCAGGGCTCGGCGATCGTGTAGGTCATCGAATTTCCCCCCTGAGGACGGTGTATGCCGTGGAAATCAAGTCTACCGCTCAATCGCGGGCTCGCAACCCCTCCTGGGGCGCGGCGGCCAAGATCGTCCCCAGCATCGAGGAGGCGGGCTCGCGGGCGGGGACGGGATAGACGACGACCAGGTCGGCCCCCGCCTCGGCGAACTCGGCCGCCCGCCGTCGGAACGCCTCCGGCCCGCCTCGGACGCACAGGGCGTCGACGAGTGACTCCGGGACCAGCTCGAGGCTCCCCTCCTGCAGCGCCTTCGCGGCGACGTCGGCATCGTTCCCCAGCCCCACGGCCTCGAGCTGGCGCCGGTAGTGGGGAAGCGAGGCGTAGGTGGCCGTGGCCTCGCGCAGGGCCGCGATGGGTGCTTCGTCCGCGACGCCGGTCAGGCAGCACCGCACGTAGACGGCGACCGTGAACGGGCGCTCCGACCCTTGCCGGACCCGGTCGACCGACTCGCGAGCCCGCCGCAACCGCTCGGGCGTGCACCAGTTCAGGAGGACGCCATCGGCCCGGGACGCGGCGGCCTCGACCGCGCGATCACCCAGCGCCGCGAGCCAGACGGGCGGCGGGGGGCCGAGGGGGTGTCCGGCGAACGCGCGGCGGACGTCTTCCACATGCGCGAGGAACTCGTCCAGGCGGCGGAAGCCCGCCCCGAGGCCCAGCACGTGGCGGCCGCCCGAGAGCTCGTTGAGGGTGAGCGCGGCGGTGGCGGTCGTGTCCGCCCGCCGCGCGTCCATCGCCACCACGCCGGTGGCCAGCGACAGCCGGGAGCTCACCATGGCCATCGCGGCGAGCTGCGAGAACGCCTCTCGGTTGCCAACCTCGGGGACGAACACGCCCTCGTACCCCGTGTCCTCGCTGGTCCGCACCAGCTCGAGCAGGCTCGCCCACGGCAGGGGCTCGCGGAGCGCGACGGCCAGCCGCGGTTGCTCGTTCGTCATCCCGCTGGCATCGTGCCACGACGTGGAGACGGTCCGCTTCGAGACCTCGGACGCCGTCCTGCTGGAGGGCGAGCTCCGGTTGGACGCGGCCGCTTGGGGCTCGGCCGTCGTGTGCCATCCCCATCCCCAGCACGGCGGGAGCAAGGACCACCCGCTGCTGTGGGCGATCCGCAACGCCCTCGCCCAGCGAGGCCTCGCGGTGCTGGCCTTCAACTTCCGGGGGGTCATGGGCTCGGACGGCTCGTACGGAGGCGGCGTGCATGAGGTGAAGGACGTGCGGGCCGCGATCACCCGCGTCCGGGACGCGGCCCCGGGACCGACGCTGGTCGCCGGTTGGTCGTTCGGCGCCCACGTGGCTCTGACCGAGGCGCTCGAGGACGACCGTGTGGACGCGGTGGCGCTCGTGGGGCTGCCCACCGCCGGGAGCTCGCGGGTGGCGCTTCCCGGGCTGCCCGGCGCCGAGACGCTCGCCGGCCTGGGCCGGCCGGTGCTGCTGGTCTCGGGCGACGCGGACGCGTTCAGCCCCCAGGATGACCTCAGCGAGCTCGCCGGGTGGATCCCGGGTGCGGAGGTCCACATCGTCCCCGGAGCGGACCACTTCTTCTGGCGACAGGAACGCGAGGTCGGCGCGCTGGTGGCCGACTTCGCGGAGCGCACCCTTCGGCCGCACGTGTAGCCGCGGCCGCCTGACCTACCCGGGCGAGGCCTCTGCGGCCGTGGGTGAGGGCGGCGGCGCGGTGGTCGTCGGCGGCGGAGTCGTGGGCGGCGGTGTGGTCGTCGGCGGCGGAGTCGTGGGCGGCGGCGTGGTCGTCGGTGGAGCGGTCGTGGTCGGGCTGGGGGTGGTCACGGTCGGGGCCGTCGTGCTCGGCGTCATGGACACCCGCGGCGAAGGCCGGACCGAGGGCCCCACGTCGGCCGGCGCGGGATAGGGTCCGCCCAGGGCCGGGAGGCGCACCGCGAACAG
>JBBDTT010000171.1:0-5398 GCA_040904285.1 Actinomycetota bacterium | reverse complement strand
GGCGGTCCTGGACGCGGCCATCACGATGGTCTTCGGGATCGCGATCTTCCTGCTCCTCGGGGGGCTCGGCCTGGGCTACACGGCCATCTCGGGGTCGCCGAGCCCCGGCGCGGGCACCCTGATCGGCGGAACCCTCCTCGCGGGGATCCTGGCCACGCTCATCGCGATCCCGGTCTCCTACTATGTGGCCATCGTCACCACCCGGTTCGGCCTCGATCCCGACAATCACTCGGTCCCGATCATCACCAGCGTGATGGACCTGTCCGGCGTCGTGTGCTTCCTGGCCGTTCTGTCAGTATTCGGGGTGGCTGCACATGGCTAGCGATCAACCGCGAAACGTCAAGGAGCTCCTGACCGAGGCGAAGGACACCTCGGAGATCATGGTCGACCTGGCGTACGCGGCGGTCTTCTTCAACGAGGAGGACCTGGCCGAGGAGGTCGAACGCCTCGAGGAGATCATGGACGGCCTCCTCCGCCGCCTCCGCGGGATGGCGATGCTCGCCGCCCGCAGCCCCGAGGACGCCGAGGCCATGGCCGGCGTCCTGCACATCGCCGGCGCCATCGAGAAGATCGGCGACGCGGCCTCCGACATCGCCCGGGTGATCGACGCGCACCTCGGCATCCCCCATGCGCTTCGGCCCGACCTTCGCCACGCCGACGAGATCGTCGGCCGGGTCAAGGTCCGGGAGCGCTCCGAGATGGTCGGGCGGAGGCTGCGCGACCTGCAGCTCCCCACCGAGACGGGGATGTGGCTGATCGCGGTGCGCCGGGGCGACGAATGGGAGTTCGACCCGGGCCCGGACACGGTGCTGTCCGAGAGCGACGTCCTGCTGTTCCAGGGCCCGGAGGAGGGGATCAACCTCGTCCGCAAGCTGTCGGGGGCGCCCGCCCTGCCCGACCCGCCGAAGGGCGATCCCGCCCCGCTCACCGAGCTCGACCGGGCCGTCGACATCCTGGTGGAGATGAAGAACTCCGCCGAGGTCGCCGTGGGGCTCGCGTACTCGAGCCTGCTGTTCAAGGACGCCGCGCTCGCCGCCGAGGTGGCCACGCTCGAGGCGCGCAGTGACACCCTTCACGACGAGCTCGAGTCCTGGGTCCTGCGCGCGGCCCCCGAGGCCCGCAACCCGGACGAGCTCCGCGGGCTGCTCCGCCTGGCCCACGCCAGCGAGATGATCTTCGACGCCGCGCGCGACATGACGTGGCTCGTCGAGCATGGCGAGGAGCTCCACCCGGTCGTGCAGATGGCCCTCGAGGAGACCGACGAGGTCGCGGTCGAGTCCGTCGTCGAGGCGGGCTCCCGCGCCGACGGCAAGACCCTGAAGGGCCTGTCGGTGGCCACCGAGACGGGGATGTTCGTGCTGGCCGTGCAGCGCGGCCGGCGGTGGACGTACCGTCCGCGGCCGCGGTTCACGCTCCAGGCCGGGGACCGCGTCATCTCGATCGGTCCCGAGGACGGCATCGGCGAGCTCGAGGCCCTCGTCGGGGCGCCCGCGCGCACCGCCTCGTAGCGCCCCGCTTGTGCGAGGGGCGCCCCTGGGCCTAGCCTTCGGCTGACGTTCGGCAACGAACCTTCGGCCAAGGAGGCCCTCGATGGACGCGTACGTGCTGCTTCGCACCGAGCCGGGAACCACGCGGGAGGCGGCCGACCGGCTGACCGGCCTCGCCGGGCAGGGCATCCGTCAGGTGATGGTCATCTCCGGCGAGTGGGACGTGCTCGTCGCGCTCGACGTCGCCGATCCGCACGAGCTCGGCCGCGTCGTCATGGACCAGGTGCTGGCCGGCGGCGAGGTCCTCGAGTCCCACACCGCCGTCGTCGTCCCCTCCATCGAGGCCGGCCGGCCGAAGCCCGTGCCGAAGCCCACTCCCCGGCCCCGGCCGATGCCGGTCCGCGCGCGGAGCCCCTTCACGGCCGTGGTCTTCGCGGGCCTCGACTCCGAGGCCGGCCGGACGTCGGACGAGGGGTGGCACGCCTGGCTCGGAGACGTGACGGACGCCCTCGAGGCGACCCCGGGCGTCCTGGCCTCGGCGGTCGTCACGGGCGAGTACGACCTGATCGTCGAGGTCGGCGGACAGACGTGGGAGGAGTGCGCGCAGGGGATCCTCGGCGTGGCCGCCGTCTCCGGCCTGACCTCGACGAGCACCGCCGTCGCGGTGACCCCGAAGCTCGTTCCCGTCGCCGCGTCAGCCTGAACCGCGCGCCGTGAGCAGCTCCGGCGGCGGCGAACGCCGCCTGGTGACGGTCGTGTTCGCCGACCTCACCGGGTTCACGACCGTCGCCGAGCACATGGACCCCGAGGACGTCCACGCCTTCCTGCGCCCGCTCATGGAGGACCTGTCCGAGGTCGTCGAGGCCCACGGCGGCACGGTCGTGAACTGGATGGGCGACGGATTCATGGCCGTGTTCGGCGTGCCTCTCGCCCACTCCGACGACGCCGAGCGGGCGGTCCGCGCCGCGCTGGCCTGCCGGGAGGTCGTCGAGTCCCGCGCGGGCCAGGGCGAGGGATGGGTGGGACCCACCGACCTGCACGCCGGGATGCACACCGGCGAGGTGCTGGTGGTCCCGCTCCGCGACGGCCTGGACCTGATCGGGGACACCGTGAACACCGCCTCCCGGCTGGTCGGCGTCGCCCCGGCCGGCTGCGTGCTGGTCGGCGCGCGGACCCGCGAGCTCACCGAGCACGTGGCCGAGTATCTGGAGTGGGAGCCGGTCCAGCTTCGCGGCAAGGCCGAGCCGGTGCCCGCCTTCCAGGTGCGCTCGATCGCCGAACGGCCCGGGGAGCGTCCGACGCTCGCCGGGCGCACGCAGTTCGTCGGGCGCGAATCGGAGCTCGAGTGGCTGTTGAACCGGCTGCGGGCGAGCCTCGCCGCGCGCTCGAGCGGAGTCGTCGCGGTCGTCGGCGTCCCCGGCGTGGGCAAGTCGCGCCTGGTGGAACGCTTCGCCGAGAGCACGCCGGCGCGGGTCCTGATCGGCCGGTGCCATGCCTACGGCGAGCGCGCCCCGTGGCACGCGCTGGCCGACGCGCTCCGCGGCCACCTCGACGTGGCCCCGTCCGCCGACCCGGAGACGGTGCGCGCGGCCGTCGCGGCGGGGGTCCGCCGGACCCTCCCCGAGCTGTCCGATCGCGAGCGCGCGAGCCTCGCGGGACTGCTCGGGGTCGTCCTCGGCCTGGGCGGGACGGCCGCTCCCCCGGGCGTGCGGCAGCTGAACCTGGACCTGGCCGTGGCCCTGCGGCGGTTCCTGTCCTCCCTGGCCCGGTCCCGGCCCGTCGTCGTCACCCTCGAGGACGTGCAGTGGGCGGATCCCCAGGTCCTCGCGTTCCTCGCGTGGGTGGCCGAGGAACCCTGGCCCGAGCCGGTCCTGTTCGTGTGCATCGGGTGGCCGGACGTGCTGGAGCTCGGCACGCTGAAGGTCGAGGACGAGAACGTCCTGCGGCTGCACGCGCTGTCCCCGTCGGAGTGCGTCACCATGGTCCAGGGCCTGCTCCCCGGCGACCTGCCCGCGTCCGTGCGCGAGGAGATCCTTCGGCGCTCGGGCGGGAACCCGCTGTTCCTCGAGGAGACGGTCCACCTCCTGCGGGAGCAGGGCGCGCTCGAGGACCTGACCGGCGGCTGGGCGCTCTCGGGCGACGCCCGGACGATCCCCGAGACCGTCCACCTGGTCATCGCCGCGCGCATCGACGGGCTCCCGGAGGACGAGCGCCGGGCCCTGCGCGACGCCTCCGTGGCCGGCGAGGTGTTCTGGGACCGCCTGCTTCGCGCCATCGGGTGGGGCGAAGAGATCGACGGCCTGCTCGAGCGCCTCGTCGAACGCGAACTGGTCCGCCCCCTGGAGGACGAGGCGGCCATCCCCGATGCCCGGGCGTTCGGCTTCAAGCACGCCCTCATCCGGGAGGTCGCGTACGGAACCCTCCCGCGAGCCGACCGGGCGGCCAAGCACCTGGCGATCGCCGGCTGGCTGCGTGCGGGCGCCACCGGCGGCGAGGAGCCGGTCGAGCTGCTCGCGTCGCACTACGCCCACGCGGTCGCGCTCCAGCCCGGCCTGCCGGCGCACACCGTCCGCCTGGCCGTGGACTACCTTCGCCGGGCCGGGGACCGGGCCGGCGCCCAGCTCGCCTGGCGGGAGGCCGAGGCGCAGTACGCCCACGCCCTGACCGTCGGCGAGACGCTCGATCCGTCGCCGCTGCACGTCGACGGCGAGCTGGTGGCCGAGACGCGCCTGGCCCACGCCGAAGCCCTGGCCAACCTTGGCCGCTACGAGGAGGCCCGGGCCGAGGGCGCCGCGATCCTGGAGCTGGCGACGTCGGCCGACCGGCCGGACTGGCATGCGCGGGCCCTCCTCGTCCTGGGCCGGGCCGAGTCCGACGTCCCGAACGAGGCGGTGGCCCGCGAGCTCCTCAGCCGGGCCATGACGATCGCCCGGGCCCACGAGGACCGCCGGGTCGAGGCGATCGGCCTCTACGAGACCGCGTTCACGTGGCGGTTCGAGGACCCCGAGCGCAACCAGGACTGGCTTCAGCGCGCGGCCGAGGCGTTCGCGGCCCTGGGCGACGCGGCGTGGGAGCTCCGCTGCGTGCAGGACCTGGCCTGGATGGCCACGCCCCACGGCGAGGAGCGGTTCCGGCCCCTCTACGACCGCCTCGAGACGCTCAGCGCCGACCGCGGGGCCCGGGCCCTCGGGGCCCTGCGGCGCGCGTGGGGCTTCGCGCGGTTCTACGCGGGCGACCTGGCCGAAGCCCGGGTCGCGCTCGTGGAGGCCGTCGACCTCGGCCGCGACTCGGGCGACCCGGACATCGAGATCGAGAGCCGCTACCAGCTCGCGCTCATCGACCTCGCGGAGGGCGAGCTCGACTCCGCGGAGGCCCACGCCGACCGGATCCGGGAGAGCGGCGAGCGCCGGGGGTTCCGCCGGACCGTCGCCATGGCCCTGCTGATCCGGGCCCGGGCGGCATCGCGGCGGGGAGCCGGCGCCGTCGCCGGCGCGGCGATCGATCGCGCCGAGGAGCTCCTGGGCGCGCTCCGGGCCGAGCTCGACGTGGTCGAGGTCCACCTGGCCCGGGCCGAGACCGCCCTGGACGCGGGGGCCTTCGAGGACGCCGAGCTCGCCGCGCATCGCTTCGCCGAAGGGCTCCGAAGCCGGGGGCCGCGCTGGCGCCCGTACGGGCTCACCCTCCTCGGCCTCGCCCGCCTGGGCCGGGGCGAGGACCTGGACGGAGCCGCGGCCGCCTTCCGGGACGCGGCGCGCGAGGGCCGCGAGGCGGGGAACCTGTGGGCCACGGCCCGTGCCGCCGTCGCGCTCGCCGAGATCGACGCGCTCCAGTCGCGCGACCCCCAGGCGCCGCCGAAGGACCTGCCGACGCCGCTCGAGCGCGCCCTGGCCGCCGAGATCCGGGGGCTGCGG
>JBBDTT010000170.1:0-5457 GCA_040904285.1 Actinomycetota bacterium | reverse complement strand
CCTCCTCGGGCAGATCGAATCCCCGGCGCCGGGCACGCTCCTGGAGCACGGCACCGAGGAACAGCTGGCGCGATGGCTCCCCGCGATGCTCTCCGCGGACGACATCTGGTGCCAGGGCTTCAGCGAACCGGGCGCGGGCAGCGACCTCGCCGCATTGTCCACGCGGGCGGAGCGAGACGGCGACGCGTACGTGGTGACCGGCCAGAAGGTGTGGACCTCGAACGCCCATCGCGCCGACCGGTGCTTCCTTCTTTGCCGGACCGACCCTGAGGCGGAGGGCAAGCACCAGGGCATGACCGTCCTCGTCGTCGACATGCACGCTCCCGGCGTCGAGTGCCGCCCGATCCGGGAGATGGCCGGCGACGCGAACTTCGACGAGGTGTTCCTCGAGGGCGTCCGCGTCCCGGTCGACGACCGCGTCGGCGGCGCGGGGGCCGGCTGGAAGGTGGCGATGTCGACCCTCACCCACGAGCGCGTGGGAACGGTGACGTACGGCATCCAGCTCCGGCAGCGGCTGGAGGCCCTGATGCAGCGGCCCGAGCTGTGGCCGACCGACGACCTCGCGAGGCGGGTCCTCGACCAGGAGCTCGCGCGCGTGGCGACCGACATCGAGGTCATCCGGCTGATCGCGCTCCGCGCAGTGACCAAGGCCTCACGAGGCGAACCCCCCTGGCCCGAGGTCTCCCTGGGCAAGCTCCTGTGGTCGACCGCCTCGCAGGACCTCGCGGCCCTCGCGATGTCGGCGATGGGCGCGGACGGCCTGCGCCTGCGCGGCGACGCGCGCGCCGCCGACGACGGCCGGTGGTCCCACGACGAGCTCTTCATGCGCATGACCACGATCGGCGCCGGCACCACCGAGGTCCAGAAGAACATCCTGGCCGAGCGCGCGCTCGGCCTCCCTAGGGGCTGAACGGACCTCAGCCGGAGCCGAGGACGCCGGCAAGGCCCAGTCCCACCCCAAGGACCAGGTAGGCCCAGTACGTGCGGTCCGGCCGGGGCCGGTCCAGGAGGAGCGCCGCGATCCGCACGGCGGCCGCACCGAGCCACAGCAGCCCCACCGCGATGAAGACCTCGGAGTCGCCGATCACGAGCGCCCACACGCCGACGGCCGCGAGGGTCGCGTAGACGATCCGGAATTCGGCCCGGCCCCGAGCGGACTCGAACGCGGTATCGAGAGCCGACGCGACCCGCTGGGGGATCACCACACCGGCCAGCGCGGATGCCGCGAGCACTGAGGCGCTCACGTACCCGCCGATCATGGCCGGACCTCTTTTCGAACCACGAGGGCGTCCAACGCGACCACGCCGACGCCCTCGGGCATCACCCGAACGGGGTTGAGGTCGAGCTCGGTGACCCGGTCGCGGAGGTCCATCGCCATCCGGCTCACGTCGAGGATGAGCCCCTCGAGCGCGGCGACGTCCGCCTTCAGCCGGCCCCGGGCGCCGTCCAGAAGGGGGAAGGCCTTGATCCCCCGGACCATCTCGTGGGCGTCGCGTTCGGTGAGCGGCGCCACGCGCAGGGCCACGTCCTTCACGACCTCGGTGAAGACGCCCCCGAGCCCGAACAGGACCACGGGGCCGAACTGGGGATCGTCGCTGACGCCCACGATGACCTCGACGCCGCCCTGCACGAGCTCCTGGATCAGCACGCCTTCGTAGCCGTCTTCGCCGCCCGCGGTGCGGCCGCCCGCGTCGAGCGCCGCGAACGCCTCGCGCACCCCCGCCTCGTCGGCCACGCCGACGCGCACCAGGTCCGCGTCGGACTTGTGCAGGATCGCGCGGCCGCAGGCCTTCACCACCACGGGGTATCCGATGCGCTCGGCCGCCGCCGCGGCGGCGTCGGCGCTCGTGACGAGCTCTCCCTTCGCGACCGGGATGCCGTACTCGGCCACCACGCGCGCCGACTCCGCCTCGCTGAGCGGACCCTCCCCGGCGAGCAGGTCCGCGATCCCGGCGGGGACCGACGGCGGCGAGACGGTTCGAACCTCGTGCGTCCTGCGTTTCTCCCAGTACCCGAGGTAGCGCCGGAGGCCGGTGGCGCACGCCTTGAACGAGCGGAACATCGGGACGTTGCCCTCGACCAGGATCCGATACCCCTCGTCGTCGACCACCGGCGAGCCCCAGATCACGATCACCGGCTTCGAAGCCTCGAGGTAGCACTCGACGATGTCGGTGGTCACGATCTTCGACATCGAGGGGAGCACGCCGGTGATCGGACAGACCAGGATCCCGACGTTCGGGTCGGCGAGCGTGATGTCCATCAGCCGCTTGTTCATCCCGCTCTTCACCGTCTGCGCGCCGTTGTCGACGGGGTTGGCGACGGTCAGGTACTCCGGGATCAGCTCGCGCAGCTGTGCCTGGGTCTCCTCGGTCAGGGTGGGCAGGGGCAGGCCCGCGTGGCCCGCGAGGTCCGCCATCAGCGCGCCGGTCCCGCCCGAGATCGCGTAGATGCCGATGCCGTTCCCCTCGGGCTCGAGGGTCCGGGTGAACAGCGCGGAGGTGTCCAGGAGCTCGTCGAGGTCCTCGACCCGGATGATCCCGTACTGGTCGAAGAAGGCGTCGTGGACCGCGTCGGCGCCGGTCATGTGGCCGGTGTGGGCGAGGGCCATCCGCCGTCCCGGCTCGCTCCGCCCCACCTTCACCAGGACGATCGGCTTGCCCGCGGCCATCGCGCGGTCCGCGGCCTGGCGGAGGCGCGGGATCGACTTGAACCCCTCGATGTACGCGGCGATCACGGCGACCTCGGGCTGGTCGGCGAAGAACTCCACGAAGTCCGCGAACTCCAGGTCGGCCTCGTTGCCCGTCGGAGCCCAGTACGCGACGCCGATGCCGAGCTCGGTGCCCTGCGCGATGGGGCGGCCCTGGTGGCCGGACTGCGTGACCAGTGCGAGCTTGCGCTCGTCGGTCTCGGGGAAGGACTCGAACGCGTTGAGGTTGGTGTTGGGCCCGAACAGGCGCACCCCGCCCTCGCGGGCGATCGCCGCCAGCTCGGCCTCCTTGGCGGCGCCCTCCTCCCCCATCTCGGCGAACCCGGCGGTGAAGACGATCGCGAACTTCGCGCCCTTGGCCACGGCGTCGCGGAGGCCCTTCTCCGCGTCGCCGATCATGATCACGGCCACGTCCACCTCTCCCGGCACCTCGGCGAGCGTCGGGTAGCAGGTGATCCCGTCGAGCTCCTGGAGGCGAGGGTTCACGGGGTACACGACGGTCCCCTCGCGCTTGCCCCGGTCCACGACCTTGCGGAACAGGGCGTAGCCCGCCCGGCGCTTGTCGTCGGTCGCGCCGATCAGGGCGATCGTCTTCGGGTGGAAGAACCGGTACAGGTCGAGGGGCTCCGTCGGATCGCTCACGGAGCGGGCCTCCACACGGGGATCGCCACGCCGTCCTCGACGTCGTCCCAAGCGACCTCGACCGCCATGCCCTCGTGGAGATCCTCGTTCGCGCACTCGACGGCGTTGCCGATCATCCGCACCCCTTCCTCCAGCTCGACGACCACCACGTTGTACGGCACCCGGTCGCGGAACGCGGGGAGGACCGGCGGGTGGGCGACGACCCAGGACCACAGGTGTCCCCGTCCGGCGGCCGGCTCGTCGCGCCACTCCATCGAGCCGCACGACGGGCACATCGGGCGGGGCGGGAACCGGAACCGATCGCACGACGCGCAGCGCTGCAGGACCAGCTCGTGCCGCGCGCAGGCGGCCCAGAACGACTCGGACGCGTCGTCCGGGAGCGGGACCGGCCGCGCCGGCGCCGGCGCCGCCTCGGCCGTCATGCCGCGCTCCGCAGCACGAGCGAGCTCGTGGGGACGCCGTTGCCGCTCGTGACCAGGACGGTCTCGCAGCCGGGCACCGGGTTCACGCTCTCGCCCCGGATCTGGCGCACGCCCTCGACGACCAGGTTCATGCCGTGCACGTACGCCTCGGACAGCGAGCCACCGCTGGTGTTGGTCGGGAGCCGTCCCCCCAGGCGGAGGTTTCCCTCGGCCGCGAACGGCCCGCCCTCGCCGGGCTTGCAGAACCCGTACTCCTCGAGCGAGATCACCACGAGCGGCGAGAACGCATCGTAGAACTGGGCGCAGTCGATGTCTTCCGGACCCATGCCGGCGTGACGCCACAGGTCCTCCGCCGAGTACTTGGCCGGCGAGTCCAGCGGCCGCTCGGTGAAGTAGTTCGCCATCACGACGTGCTCGGGCCCGGTCCCCTGGCTGAATGCGCGGACCAGGACCGGAGGCTTCTGGAGGTCGCGAGCCCGCTCCGGGGTCGTCAGCACGACGGCCAAGGCGCCGTCGGACTCCAGGCAGCAGTCGAACAGCCGCAGCGGCTCGCTGATCCACCGAGCGGCCAGGTAGTCCTCCATCGTCATCGGCTTGCGCATCATCGCGAACGGGTTGTTCGCGGCGTGCGCCCGGAAGGCCGTGGCGACCGCGCCCAGGTGCTCCTCGGTCGAACCCAGCTCGTGCATGTGGCGGCGGGTGAGCATCGCGATCTGGTCGACCGGCCGCGAGAGACCCCACGGCAGGAACCACTGGAACTCGTCCCCGACGCGGTTCGACTTCGAGGCCCACGGACGGCCGCCGCTCCCTCGCAGCCGCGCCCGCCAGACCACGACGACCTCGGCCATGCCGGTGGCGATCGCCATGGCCGCGTGGCCCACCGCCCCGCACCCGGCGCCTCCGCCGTAGCCGACCTCCCCGAAGAACCGGAGGTTGGGCACGCCCAGGTTCCGGGCGATCTCCACCTCGACGGTGCGCTCCATCGTGAACTTCACCAGGCCGTCGACGTCGCTCGGCGCCAGCCCCGCGTCGTCCAGCGCGCCGCGGATGGCCTCGAGCGCGATCGTGCGCTCGGGGCGACCGATCGACTTCGAGAACTCGGTGTGAGCGACGCCGACGATCGCCGCCGCGTCGCGCATCGGGGAGGTCACGCCGGGCATCGTCCCGGCGAACTGACGCACGTGTCAATCGGCGATCGGGCGGCGGCCGGTCCAGCCGATGGCCGCCTCGAGCTGGGCGGCGACCCGGATCAGGACGTCCTCGCGGCCCGGCGCCGCGACGAGCTGGACGCCGATCGGCAGCCCGTCGTCGTTCCACGCGGCGGGGACCGAGATCGCCGGCTGGCCGGTCACGTTGAACGGCGTCGTGAACGGCGTGAGGCGTCCGGCGCGCAGTCCGGCCGCGAGCGGGTCCTCCCCCGTGGAGGCGAACTCGCCCAGGGGCGGCGGGGGCTCGGCGATCGTGGGCGTCAGCAGGAGGTCGTGATCGGCCCACCAGGCGAGGACCTCGTCGGCGAAGCCCTGCAGCGCGACCCAGGCTTCCGCCGCCACCCGGCGCGAGGTGGCGCGTCCCATCTGCGCGAGCGTCCAGGTGTGGACCTCGACGTCGCCGGCCTCGAGCGCGCGGCCCAGTCGCCGGCCCCACGCGTCGAGGCCCTCGGCCGCCTCGGCGCCGAACACCACGCCG
>JBBDTT010000169.1:0-5461 GCA_040904285.1 Actinomycetota bacterium | reverse complement strand
ACGCGGTCGAGCGGCTGGCCCGGCGCCGCGCCGCGGCGGCCGCGGAGCTCCCGGGGGTGGTGGTCGCCGAGCGCGAAGCGGTCGCGGCCGGGGAGCTCCTGCAGCTCACCGGGATCCGTTCGGCCGCCGTCGAGGGCGCCGAGCGCCTCGGCGCCTGGTGGGTGAGCCCGGCCGGGCTGGAACGGCTCCGCGGCGCGGCGATCGAGCACCTCCGCGGGCACCACGCGGCGAACCCGCTGTCCGCGGGCGTGCCGCTCGACGCCGTTCGGCGCGCCCTGGGCCGCGTCGACCCCGGACTGGCGGACGAGGTCCTCTCTCGGATCGAGGCCGAGGGCCACGTCGAACGAGCGGGCACACGGGTCCGGCTGGCCGGCCACCGGGTGGACCTCGGACCGCGCGAGGCGGACGCGCGGCGGGTCGAGACCGCCCTGGCCGAGGACTGGCCCGCACCCCCCACCGGCGCCGACCTGGCCGACGGGGAGCTCCTGGGCGCGCTGGTCGAGACGGGGCGCGCGGTGGCGATCTCGGCGGAGGTCTACCTGCTCCCGGACCAGGCCGGCCGGGCCGAGGCCCTCGCCCGCGAGCTGGCCGCACGGCCGGAGGGCATGACCGCCAGTGCGTTCCGCGAACGACTCGGGACATCGCGCAAGTTCGCGATCCCGATCCTGGAGTGGCTGGACGCCCGCGGCGTCACGAAGCGGGAGGGGGACCTCCGGCGGCTGCGGCCGGCGGGACCGGGCTGAGCGGGCCGGCGAGGAACGACCTCACGGCCGGGGCGGCCAGGGGTCAGCCGACCTCGGCGATGAGCTCGACCTCGACGGGGTCGGGCTCACGCGGGGGCGAGCTTGTCAGGAGACCTCGGCGACGAGCTTCTCAGCCGACCTCGGCGATCAGCTCGACCTCGACGGGGACGCCGAGCGGCAGCTCGGGAGCCGCCACCGCGGCTCGCGCGTGGCGTCCGGCGTCGCCGAACACCTCCTGCAGGAGATCGCTGGCGCCGTTGGCCACCTTGGGCTGGTCCGTGAACCCCGGGGCGGAGGCCACCCAGACCGTCAGCTTCACGATCCGCCGCACCGTGTCGAGCGAGCCGAGCTCGGCCCGGAGGACGCCCAGGGCCTGCAGCGCGCATCGCCGGGCGGCCTGGTTCGCCTCCTCGAGGGAGACCTCGGCGCCGACGTGGCCGGTCCACATCGGTGTCCCCGAGTCGATCGGCACCTGGCCGGACACGAACGCGAGGTTCCCGCTCACGACGACCGGGACGTAGGAGGCGAGGGGTGGGGTGGACGCGGGGAGCTCGAGGCCCAGCTCGGCGAGACGGTCCTCGGCGCCCATCGGAGGCGATGATCGCACAGGCTGGAGAAAGGTCAGCCGGCGCGATCGAGCGCGGCCCGCTCGCGAGCGAGGACCCGCCGTTCGTGCTCGTTGAGCCCGCCCCACACCCCGTGGGTCTCGCGGGCCCGAAGCGCGTACTCCAGGCACGCGTCCCGCACCTCGCACGTCGCGCAGATCGCCTTCGCGCGGGCCTCGCGGGCCAGCC
Organism: Actinomycetota bacterium; assembly: GCA_040904285.1. Lineage (GTDB taxonomy): Bacteria > Actinomycetota > UBA4738 > UBA4738 > JBBDTT01 > JBBDTT01. Next base: position 3,924 of record JBBDTT010000169.1, on the reverse strand, counting down.
GGTCCGGCCGGGTCTCGAGGGGATCGTCGGAGAAGAACAGCGCCTGCTCGCCGCGGCACGCGGCCCGGTGCTGCCAGCCCATGTACCAGGTGCTCATCGTCGGCCTCGCTCCCCCGGTCCGGCCGGGGCCGCCGGATGCGGCGACCCTCGAACAGTTCTTCGGCGCAGCGCGGTGATCGGATTCGGCCGGCGCCGGGGCTTCACGGACCCTTCACATACCTCAAGCCACACGGACCTCGCCCCGCATCCCGTACGCGTAGTGCCCCGGCAGGTGACAGCCGAAGATCAGCGGGCCCGGACCCGAGAACGTGTACGTGGTGGTCGCGGTCTCCCCCGCCGGGACCGAGACCTCGCCGGGGACCGCGCCGTGACTCGCGTGCGCGCCGGACTCGTGGCGGTCCTGCACCGACGGGTCGCCCAGGATGAACTCGTGCGCTATCGGGTCGGTGTTCTCGATCACGAAGCGCACCGTGTTGCCGTCCGCGACCTCGACCGTCGCCGGATCGAAGCGAGAGTGACTGATCGAGATCCGGACCTCGCGCTCGTCCGGGCCCTGGCACGCGGGGAGGGCGCCGGCGAGTGCCAGGCAGAGCGCGGCCAGCGCGAACCGGCGTCGCATGGCTCAGGCGGGGATGATCCGCCGCGTCCCGATGACGGTCAGCGCGAACGCGGCCGCGAGCAGCCCGCCTCCCAGGACGAACCAGGCGGCCGAGGGCGGAGGCACGACCCGGGCCGAGACGGGGAGGCCGGCCATGCGGGGGGAGGGCTGCCCGGCGCCGCTGGCGTCGATCGCCAGGTCGTAGGTCAGCTCGGACGCGGTCGTGTCGATCACCAGGTGCGACAGCCACATCCCACGCGCCGGCATCCACTCCATGCCCTGGTCGCTGCGCAGGTCGAACAGGAGCTCGTCGGCCGCCGCGACGCTGCGCTCCAGCGTGAAGCCGCGGGTGCCGGCCGCCGGAAGGAGTGCGGGCTCCCGGTCGGTGAGCAGGAAGACGTCGGCCTGCACGGCCTCGCCGGGCTGGCGGCCCAGCGCGAGGATCCGCAGGGGCACCCACGGGTTCGGCGTCGGGATCGTCAGGTGGATGGGCGTGCCGTCCCCGACGTTCTGGCCGAGGCGCTGCGCCTCGTCGGCGTCGAACCGGGCGGCCATGAAGATCGGGCTGCGCGAGGCGTAGAAGTCCAGGACCTCCGGCGCGTCCGGCGGGAGGTTGAAGCCGTGGTCCTCGGCCCACTGACCGACCTCGAACCCGCCGCCCTTCAGGACGGTGATGTCCAGCGCGTCGATCTCGTACTCGGCGATGACCTGGGCGAAGTCGGCGGTGGCGGCCGCGCCGGCCTGCAAACCCGTACGGACCGGCGGGGTCACCTCGCGGACCAGGCGCTGCAGGGTCCAGTCGCCGCCGCGCTCGACGTTCGTGGGCACGCCGGGGAGCGGCACGATCGAGCCGAACTCGCCGCCCCCGCCGGCGAACTCGAACGACGTCACGTAGTGCTCGACGCCGTCGTGGTACGCGGCCAGCGTCGTGGTGCGGACCAGGTTGATCGTTCCGTTCGGGGCGACCAGCCCCCCGCAGGCCCACGCGGGCGCGGCGAACAGCAGGAAGACGAAGGTGATGGTCGACAGCGTGAGCTTGCGGAGCATGACGGTCCTCGCATCCCCGGACGTCCCTCGTCCGTCGAGGGTTGGACGCCCCGGGACCGGGGGGTGTTCCCGCTACTCCTCGGCCGAGACCTCCAGGACGAGGCCCTCCACGTGACGGACGCGGATCCGCGTCCCGCCGGGGATCGGCCCGCTCAGCGAGCGTCCCTGCCACATCGCGCCCTTGACCACGACCTGCCCCTCGGGAGCGAGGTCCCCCACCGCCTCGCCGACCAGCCCCACCAGCCCGCTCTGGCGCTGGACGACGGCCTGCTCGCGGGCCCGGATCGCCGCGGTCAGCGCGAAGCCGAAGAACGCGAGGCTCCCGGCCACGAACGCCCAGATCACCCACGGGGCGACGTCGATCGTGGGGGCCACGTCGCCGTACAGCCGGAACGATCCGAACGCGAACGCGGCGGTGCCCAGGACGGAGAGCGGGCCGAGCCGTCTCAGCTTCACATCGGCCGTGTACAGGCCGGCGCCGCCCAGGATCAGCCCGAGGCCCAGCCAGTCGGCGGGCAGGACCGTCAGCGAGTAGACGGCGAGCGCGGCGAACAGCGCCCCGGCCACGCCCGCCAGGCCGAAGCCCGGCTGGACGAGCTCGAACACCAGCGCCCACAGTCCGAGGACCAGGAGCACGTACGACGCGCTGGGGCTCGACACCGCGTGGAGCACCCGGGCGATCGGCCCGAGCTCGCTGAACCGAAGGCCGAACACGTCCGGGTCGCCCTCGGTGACGAGCTCGACGGTCCGGCCGCCGGCCTCGACCTCCAGCCCGTCGATCTCGTTCAGCAGGACGGGAACGCTCGGCGCCGCGAGCTCGACGACGCCGGCGTCGATGGACGGCTGCGGGGGCAGGGCGTCGGCCCCGGGCTCGAACAGGGCGCCGACCGCCTCGGGGTCGCGACCGTGCTCCTCGGCGAGCTCCCCGGCCCGGGCGGCGATCGCCTCCCCGGCCGGGTCGTCGCCGCGCCCGAGGTCGGTGGGCGTTCCGGGGCCGATCCCGGACCCGGGCGACGTCACGGCGATCGTGGCGGACTGCAGCAGGAGGACGGCCGAGCCCTGGACGCGGGAGCCGGGCGGCCCGACCCACACGACGACCGGGACCGTGGCGTTTGCGAGGGTGTCGGCCAGGGCGAGCGCGTCGATGCCGAGGGTCCCCGGCGAGTTGATCTGCAGCAGGAGCATCCCGCCGTCCGGCGTGTCCTCCAGGCGGGCGTGGATCAGGTCGCGGACGGTCCGGTCGATGATGCCGTCGACCTTCACGACGTCGGTGACGTGCTCGGCGTCGAGGCCCTGGGCGTTGACCGGGGCGAGCGGCCACACGGCGTGCGCGAGCATGAGGACGAGGAGGAGGCGTCGCATCGGGGCGCCGATTCTAGGGCCCCGACTACCATCCCCGGGATGTCCGCGCAGGGACCGCGCGTCCTCCTCGTCTCGGGCAAGGGGGGCACGGGGAAGACGTCGGTGGCCGCGGCCCTCGCCCTGGCCGCGGCGCGGCGGGGCCGCTCGGTGCTGCTTCTGGAGCTCGAGGGTCGCCCCGGCGCGGCGCGGCTGCTCGGCCTGCGGGCCTCGTTCGACGAGCGGCCGACCGACCTCGGCTTCTCCATCGCGTCGGTGGGCCCCCGGCAGGCCCTCCTGGAGTACCTGAGCCGGTTCTACGGCATGAGCCGGCTGGCCGGACCGATCGTCCGGGCTCGCGCGGTCGACACCGTCACGCAGGTCGCTCCCGGGTTCCGCGACCTGATGCTCGCGGGGAAGGTGTACGAGACCGCGGAGTGGCGGCGGGGGTCGACGCGGGGCGCGCACCTGCCGCGGTACGACCTGGTGGTGGCGGACGCCCCGCCCACCGGCCAGATCGGAGCGTTCCTGCAGGCGCCGGCGGCGTTCGCCGAGATCATCCGGGTGGGCCGGCCGGGCCGCCAGGCCCAGCGGATCGACGCGTTCCTGCGCACGCGCTCCCGGCTGCACCTGGTCACCACGCCCGAGGAGCTCCCCGTCGACGAGACCCTGGAGAGCCTGGCGTCGCTCTCCGCGCTGGGGTTCCCGGTCGGGCCGGTCATCGTGAACCGGGTCCTGGGCCCGGCGGTCCCGAGGGGCGGCACGTCGGCGCTCGAGGGCCTGACGCCCGAACGGCTCGCCACCCTGGCGCGGGAGGCGGGAACGCGGGTCGGCACGAGGGCCGCGCGCGCCGCCCTCGAGGTCGCCGAGCACCACCGGGCGGCCGCGGCCGACCAGCGGGCCCAGCTTCGCCGGCTGCGGGGCCACGAGCGCGTGGAGCT
>JBBDTT010000168.1:0-5566 GCA_040904285.1 Actinomycetota bacterium | reverse complement strand
CCGTGCGCCAACTGGGTCGTTCCGGCCGCGTCATCGTGCTCGGGAGCCCCCCGGAACGATGCGCCGAGCCTCGCCATGCGACGGCACAGCGGGCGCTCGAGGGGTTCACCCGGTCGATCGGCAAGGAGATGCGCGGCGGCACCACGGTCCAGCTCGTGCAGGTCGCCGAGGGTGCCGAGGACGGTCTCGAGTCCACGTTGCGCTTCCTGCTGTCGGCGAGGTCGGCGTTCGTGTCCGGGCAGGTCGTCCGGATCGAGCCCAACGACAACGAGGTCGTGCACCCCGACGACTGGGAGCGGCCCCTGGACGGGAAGGTCGCGGTCGTCACCGGTGCAGCCCGGGGGATCGGGGCGGCCATCGCCGAGGTGCTGGCCCGCGACGGTGCGCAGGTCGTGTGTCTCGACCTCCCGGCGCAGGGCGACCAGCTCTCGTCCGTCGCGAACCGTTTCGGTGGATCCTCGCTCCAGCTGGACATCACCGCCGACCACGCCCCGCGGACCCTCGCCGAGCACGTCCGGGAGCGACACAGCGGCCTCGACATCCTGGTCCACAACGCCGGCATCACCCGTGACAAGACGATCGCCGGGATGAGCGCCGAGCAGTGGGACCTCGTCCTCGACATCAACCTGTCGTCGCAGGAACGGATCGACGACACCCTGCTCGGTGACGAGCTGCTGCGCCGCGGGGGTCGCATCGTGTCGGTGTCCTCGATGAGCGGCATCGCCGGCAACCGCGGCCAGAGCAACTACGCGGCCAGCAAGGCCGGGATCATCGGGCGCGTGCACGCCCTGGCCGGCGAGCTCGCCGCCGCAGGCAGCACGATCAACGCCGTGGCCCCCGGGTTCATCGAGACCGAGATGACCGCCCGCATGCCGATCGGCCCGCGCGAGGCCGGCCGACGCATGAGCAGCCTGTCCCAGGGCGGCCAGCCGGTCGACGTCGCCGAGGCCATCGCCTGGTTCGCGAGCCCCGCCTCGACGTGGGTGAACGGCAACGTGGTGCGGGTCGACGGCCAGAACCTGATCGGCGCCTGACCGAGGAGCCAGCCATGCAGGTCCGAGAACTGACGAGCCCACCCAGCCTGGGGCGCCTGTACGCACGCGGCGCCCTCGGCATGCTGCGATCCCGCAGCAGGGGCGGGGGCCTCCCGGAGCAGGAGCTGCTGCTCCGGGACGTCGCGATCGACCGGGAACGGCTGGCCGAGTACGTCCGTGTGTGCGGGTTCCCGCTGCGCGACCGCGTGCCGGCGACCTACCCGCACCTGCTCGCCTTCCCCCTCGGGATCGAGCTGATGATCGACCCGTCGTTCCCCTTCCCGCCGGCCGGGCTCGTGCACATCCGCAACACGATCGTGCAGCACCGGCCCGTGACGGTCTCCGACCGCCTCACCCTGCGCGCGGCGACCCGGAACCTGCGGTCCCACCCGAAGGGACGGCAGTTCGACGTGACCGCCGAGGCGACCGCCGACAGCGCGGTCGTGTGGAGGAGCGCCAGCACCTACCTCAGCCGCGGCTCGAGCGACGGCGAGGATCCTGCCGGCCGGTCGGCGCCCGAACCCGAGGCCCCCTCCGACGGGCCCCCGCACGCCGAGTGGCGCGCCCCCGCCGACACGGGACGGCGCTACGCGGCCGTCTCGGGCGACCGTAACCCCATCCACCTGAACCCGGTGACCGCCCGGGCCTTCGGGTTCCCCCGGCAGATCGCCCACGGGATGTGGACGAAGGCGCGCTGCCTCGCGGCCTTCGAGGGGCGCCTGCCCGCGGCCTTCACCCTCGATGCCGCCTTCAAACGCCCCGTCGTCCTCCCCGCCGACGTCGCGTTCCGGTCACGACGGACCGACGGCGGCTGGACGTTCTCGCTCCGGGACGCCCGTCGCGGCGACCCGCACCTGGTCGGTGCGATCAGTCCGGTGGCATAGCAGTCCAGCGGGGGATCGCTCCTCACACGGTCGGGTAGTCCGGCGGGGGGCAACGAACGGCTACGGTGCCCGGCCGATGAACGCTCCCCTCGTCGAGGCACGCGGCCTCACCAAGCGCTTCGGCGACTTCGTCGCGGTCGACGACCTCGACGTGACCGTCCAGCCCGGGGAGGCCTTCGGGTTCCTCGGCCCGAACGGCGCCGGTAAGAGCTCGACCATGCGGATGATCGCCGCCGTGTCACCGCCCACCTCCGGCCACCTGCGGGTCCTCGGTCTCGACCCGATGAGGGACGGCCCGGCCATCCGCGCCCGTCTCGGGGTGGTCCCTCAGGAGGACAACCTCGACCTCGAGCTGACGGTCCGCGAGAACCTCGTCATCTACGGCCGGTACTTCGACCTGCCCCGCGACCGCGCCCGTGCGCGCGCCGAGGAGTTGCTCGAGTTCGTCCAGCTGGCGGACCGCGCCGACTCCCAGGTCGAACCTCTGTCCGGCGGCATGAAGCGGCGGCTGACGATCGCCCGCGGCCTCGTGAACGAGCCTGACCTCCTGCTGCTCGACGAGCCCACCACCGGGCTCGACCCCCAGGCGCGGCACGCGCTCTGGGATCGGCTGTACCGGCTGAAGCAGCGCGGGACCTCACTCATCATCACCACGCACTACATGGACGAGGCCGAACAGCTCTGCGACCGGCTGGTCATCATGGACCGCGGCCGCATCGTCGCCGAGGGCGCCCCCACGGCGCTGATCGCCGAGAACGTCCCCCGTGAGGTCCTCGAGCTCCGGTTCGCCGTCGACGGTCAGCAGGGAGCGGTCGAACGGCTCGACGGCGTCGCCCGCCGCATCGAGGTGCTGGCCGACCGGATGCTGTTGTACACCGACGACGCCGATGCCACGGCCGACGAGGTCCACGAACGGGGCGTCGTGCCCGAGGCGGTGGTGCGCCGCCGGGCCACCCTGGAGGACGTCTTCCTGCGGCTCACCGGCCGCACGCTGGTGGACTGACGTGTCCGCCGTGACGACGATCTGGGGCGACGGCCGGCTCCGCGGCGCCCTGCGGGTGCTCGAGTCGGAGTGGACCGGCTACCGCCGCACCTGGCGCGGCTCGGTGGTGTCGACGTTCCTGACGCCGATCCTCTACCTGTCCGCCATGGGCCTCGGGCTCGGCACGCTGGTCGATCGGGGCGCCGGGACCGCCCATCTCGAGGTCGGGTACCTGGCCTTCCTCGCCCCGGGGCTCCTCGCCGCCTCGGCGATGCAGACCGGAGCGGGGGACGCGGCCTGGCCCGTGATGGCCGGCATCAAGTGGCGTGGAACCTTCAACGCGGTGCTGGCCACCCCGATCACCGTCCGGGACCTGGTGCTCGGGCATCTCGGTTGGGTGACGTTCCGACTGGCGCTGATGGGTACCTGGTACGCCGTGGTGATCCACCTCTTCGGCGTCGCGCCGATCGGCCGGACCCTGCTGGCGGTCCTGCCGGCCATCCTCGTCGGGCTCGCGTTCTCCGGCCCCATCCTCGCCTACACGGCCACGGTCGAGGACGCCCAGGGGCTCACGAACCTCTTCCGGTTCGGGCTGGTCCCCCTGTTCCTCTTCTCGGGCACGTTCTTCCCGATCGAGCAGCTGCCCGATGCGGTGCAGCCCCTGGCCGTGATCACCCCGCTGTGGCACGGAGCCGAGCTCGTCAGGAGCACGGTCCTCGGCTGGTCGCCCGCATGGCCCTGGTGGGCCCACGTCGCGGTGCTGCTCGGCTTCCTCGTGGTCGGCACCACCCTGGCGATCCGCCAGCTGCAGCGGCGGCTGAAGCCGTGAGCGGGGACACGCTCGTCGCGCGGGTCGCGCCGCCCCTGTTGTCGGGCGGCCGCCGGGCGGGGCGGATTCTGGAGCGCAACCTGCTGGTCTACCGCCGGACGTGGATGATCGTCTTCAGCGGCTTCGCGGAACCGGTGTTCTACCTCTTCGCCGTCGGCGTCGGGATCGGGCAGCTGGTCGGCGACGTCGTGGGCCCCGACGGGACCGCGGTCAGCTACCCGGAGTTCGTCGCTCCGGCCCTCCTCGCCGCCTCCGCCATGAACGGCGCCGTGTTCGAGTCCACGTTCAACATCTTCTTCAAGCTCCGCTTCGCCCGGACCTACGACGCGGTGCTCGCCACCCCGATGCAGCCGAACGACATCGCCATCGGCGAGGTGTCCTGGTCGCTGCTGCGCGGCGGGCTCTACGCCGTCGGCTTCCTCGTCGTGGCCGCCGCGCTCGGCCTGATCCGGTCCCCGCTGGCGCTCCTGGCCCTGCCCGCGGCGCTCCTGATCGGCTTCGCCTTCGCCGCCGTGGGCATGGCCGCCTCGACGTTCATGCGCAGCTGGCAGGACTTCGACCTCGTGACGCTCGTCACCCTCCCGCTGTTCCTGTTCTCGGCGACCTTCTACCCGATCGACGTCTACCCGGCGGCGATCCAGCCGCTGATCCGGCTGTCCCCGCTGTACCACAGCGTCGAGATCGTCCGGGCGATGATGCTCGGCGTGGTCGACGTGAGCCTCGTCGGCCACCTCGCCTTCCTCCTGGCGATGGGTGCCGTCGGCGTCGTGGTCAGCGCGCGCCGGTTCTCCCGGATCCTGCGGGCATGATGCGGCTGTGGGCTGGCATCCTGGTCATCGCCGTGACGGCGCTGGCCGGTTGCGGGAGCGGGGAGGCACCTGATGGGGACGGGAGGAGCAGCGAGCTGCTCGTGTTCGCCGCGGCGTCCCTGGCTCGGCCCTTCGAGCAGATGGCGGACCTGTTCGAGGAGCGCCACGAGGGCGCCGATCTCGTCCTGCACATCGCCGGCAGCCAACGTCTCGCCGCGCAGGTCCTCGAGGGCGCCCCCGCGGGCGTCTTCGCCTCGGCCGACAGGACCCAGATGCAGCGCGTCACCGAGGCAGGCTGGACCACCGGTGCCGCGGCGACCTTCGCCCGCAACCGGCTCGCCATCGTCGTCGCACCGGGCAACCCGCATCGTGTGTCCGGCCCTGCCGACCTCGCCCGCGCCGATCTCACGGTCGTCCTCGCCGACCCGTCGGTGCCGGTCGGGGCGTACACCCGGCAGATGCTGCAACGGGCGGACGTCGAGGTCTCCCCGGCATCGCTCGAGCTCGACACCCGGTCGGTGCTGTCGCGGGTGGCGTTGGGCGAGGCCGACGCCGGCGTCGTCTACACGAGCGACCTGCACGACCGCGACGACGTCACCGCCGTCGCCCTGCCCGATGCGGTCAACGTGACCGCCGAGTACCACATCGCGGTGCTCGAGCCCGGCGGACCGACGGCGGAGGCCTTCGTGGATCTCGTCCGCTCACCGGAGGGCACCGCCATCCTCGCGCGAGCCGGGTTCCGGTCGCCGTGACGCGCCCCGCCGACCGGGCCCCCAGGGGCATCGCCCTCCTGGCGGGGACGGCGATCGTCCTGCTCCTGCTGCCCCTGGCGGGCCTCGCGCTGCGCGCGCCGTGGGGACGGCTCCCGGACCTGCTCGACCGGCCCGAGGCCCTGGCGGCGATACGCCTCTCGGTGACGACCTCGCTCGCCGCCCTCGGACTGGCGACCGTGCTCGGGATCCCCCTGGCGTGGATGCTCGCCCGTCGCCGCTTCCCCGGACGCGAGCTCGTCCGGGCCCTGGCGGTGC
>JBBDTT010000167.1:0-5582 GCA_040904285.1 Actinomycetota bacterium | reverse complement strand
GACGACGGGCGGATGCTCGCGGCGGCGACGGACGGCGTGGGCACCAAGCTCGAGGTGGCTCGCCTGGCCGGCCGGTACGACACCGTCGGCATCGACCTGGTGGCGATGTGCGTCAACGACCTGATCTGCACCGGGGCGGAGCCGCTGTTCTTCCTCGACTACCTGGCGGTGGAGCGCGTCGTGCCGGAGCGCGCGGCCGAGATCGTCGCCGGGGTGGCCGAGGGATGCCGGCGCGCGGGATGCGCGCTCCTGGGCGGGGAGACGGCCGAGCACCCCGGAACGATGGGGGCCGATCGCTTCGACCTGGCCGGGTTCGCGGTCGGCCTGGTCAGCCAGGAGCAGCTCCTCGGTCCCCACCTGGTTCGCGAGGGCGACGTCCTGGTCGGGTTCGCCTCGAGCGGACTGCATTCGAACGGCTACAGCCTGGTCCGCCGGGCGCTCCTGGAGGACGCGGGGATGCGCCTGGACGACGTGCCCGAGGGGCTCGGCCGGACGCTGGGCGAGGAGCTCCTGGAACCCACCCGGATCTACGTCGACCGGGCCCTGCCCCTGGCCCGCTCCGGCGCGGTCTCCGCGCTCGCCCACGTGACCGGCGGCGGCCTGGTCGAGAACGTCCCCCGGGCCCTCCCCGAGGGTCTCGGCGCGGTCCTCGATCCCGGCTCGTGGCCGGTCCCGCCGGTCTTCGGCCTGGTCGGGGAGGCCGCGGGCGCCTCGGAGGACGACCTCCGGGCCACGTTCAACCTGGGCCTGGGGATGGTCGCCGTGGTGCCGCCGGCCCGGGCCGACGAGGTCCTCGCCGGGGGCGATGCCTGGGTCGTCGGCCGGGTGGAAGCCGGGACCGGGGTCCGGTTCGCCACCGACTGACCCGGTTCGCCCCCCGGGACTAGTCCGGATTGGCGCGAAAAAACCACCCTTCCGGAGGTTGGGTTTCCCCCTTGGGCTGTCGATGACCTACGCGATGTCCACTCACACTCAGCGGAGCACGGCCGTGGCGATCGGGTGGGCCGCCGCAGCCCGCCGCCGCACGGTCGCCCACCTGGTCCTGCTTCTCCTGCTGCTCGTGACGCTCGCGGGCGTCCGGGGCGCCCCGCCCGCGACCCTCGCGCCCGAACGCATGGTGCGCGTGATCGTGACCGGCGCCGGGGGATTCCTCGCCGGGATCGAGCGCGCGGTGGCCGGCGTCGGCGGATTGGTGAGCTGGCGCCTGGAGTCGATGGATGCCGTCATCGCCGAGGTCCCGGCGGACGCCGTCCGGAGCCTCGCCGCGACGCGCGGTGTGGTCGGGATCAGCCAGGACCGCCCGGTGCGCATGTCCCACTCGATCGACGGATTCAACGCCGCGGCCGACGGCGGGTCCGCGTACAACGTGAACCGCTTCGTCCAGGCCCCGAACGCGTGGAGCCGCGGCTACACGGGCGAGGGCGTCGACGTCGCGGTGATCGACACCGGCGTGGTGCCGGTGGACGGGCTCGCGAACGCCGGCGCCGTGATCAACGGGCCGGACCTCTCGCTGGAGGCGCCCGACGCGAACGTCCGGTACCTGGACACGTACGGCCACGGCACGGCCATGGCCGGCATCATCGCCGGGCGCGACAGCTCGATTCCGAACGGTCCGTACACGAGCCACGACGTCTACGCGGGCGTCGCCCCGAAGTCGCGGATCGTGAACGTGAAGGTCGCGAACTCCCAGGGCGTCACCGACGTCTCGCAGGTCATCGCCGCCATCGACTGGGTGGTGCTGAACGCCCACTCGAACGGCCTGAACATCCGCGTCCTCAACCTCTCCTTCGGGACCGACGGGATCCAGGACTACCGGATCGACCCGCTGGCCCGCTCCACGGAGATCGCCTGGCGGCACGGGATCGTGGTGGTCGTCTCGGCCGGCAACACCGGCTTCGGCGACGAGCAGCTCAACAACCCTGCCTACGACCCGTACGTGATCGCGGTCGGCGCGGCCGACACCAAGGGCACGATGTCGGCGTCCGACGACACGATCCAGGACTGGTCGACCCGCGGGAACGCCGCCCGCCACCCGGACCTCGTGGCTCCCGGAAAATCGATCGTCGGCCTCCGCGTCCCCAACTCGCACGCCGACCAGGCCTTCCCCCAGGCACGCGTGGGCACCCGGTACATGCGCGGCAGCGGCACCTCCCAGGCCGCCGCCGTGGTCTCCGGGGCCGCCGCGGTGCTGCTCGACCAGCGTCCGCTGCTCACGCCCGACCAGGTCAAGAAGGTCCTCATGGACTCGGCCACGCCGCTGCCGAGCGCCGACGCGCTGGCGCAGGGCGAGGGCCTGCTGAACGTGAAGGGCGCCCTCGATCGTCCGACCCCGCTGCTGTACGTCCAGACCCACCAGATGTCGGACGGGTCGGGCTCGCTCGAGGAGTCCCGCGGTTCGCTGCACGTGGCCTCGGAGGACGGGGACGTCGCCTTGGAGGGCGAGGTCGACGTGTTCGGCCACAAGTTCGAGTCAGGCGAGTGGGGCATCCTGTCCTGGCTCGGCGACGTGTGGGACGGCGGCGCGTGGAACGGCACCGACTGGGTCGGCGACTGCTTCTGCGCCGAGTCCGTGACGGGCGCCGTGTCCTGGGAGGCGGTCCCGTGGTCCAGCTCGACGTGGGACGGCCACCCGTGGAGCGGCCACAGCTGGTCCGGACACTCCTGGTCCGGCCACTCCTGGTCGGGTCACTCCTGGAGCGGTCACTCCTGGAGCGGACACTCCTGGTCCGGCCACAGCTGGTCCGGTCATTCCTGGAGCGGCCATTCCTGGTCCACGGCGGGCTGGGGCGACGACGCCTAGGCCTCGCCCGTGAAGCTGCTTCGAGCGATCCACCCCAGGGGCGGCCGGACGAGCTCCGGCGAGCCCGCCATGCGGAGGGTGTGGCTCCTGAACGCGGCCCTCGCCCTGATCGCGGGCGTCCTCTACGCCACCGTGGTCCACGGGCTCGCACCGATCGAGTTCACGCACCGGCTGCCGTGGTGGCTGGTCGCCCTCGGCTTCGCCGCCACCGAGGTTCTGGTCGTGCACCTGCAGTACCGGCGCGAGGCCCACACCTTCTCGCTGAGCGAGATGCCGCTCGTGGTCGGGCTGTTCGTCCTGGCGCCGGGCGAGCTCGTCGCCGCCCAGCTGCTCGGGGCGGGGCTGGCCCTGGCGCTGCATCGCCGTCAGTCCATCGTGAAGCTCGCGTTCAACCTGGCGAACTGGGCTCTCCAGGCCCAGGTGGCCGTGCTCGTGTTCCGGTCGGTGTCCTCGCTGGGAGCGCCCGACGGCCCGGCCGGGTGGGTGGGGGCGCTCGTCGCGATCCTGGCGGTCACGCTCATCGGCGTGGTGAGCATCTTCCTGGCGATCTCGGCGTCCGAGGGGCGCCGGGAGCGCGAGGTGTTCCCCCGGACCACGTGGCTCGCCCTCAGCGTCGCGGTGGGGGCCGCGGGCCTCGGCCTGCTGGTCGTGGTCCTGCTCGACGTCGGCTGGGGCACGCTGTCGCTCCTCGCGGTCCCGATGGGCCTGCTCATCCTGGTGTACCGCGGGTACACGGCCGAGGCGCATCGGCACGCGAGCCTGCAGTTCCTCTACGAGGCCACCCGAACCGCGCAGGAGACGATCCGCATCGAGGACACGATGGTGGGGCTCCTCGGACGGGCCCGTGACATGTTCCGCGCGGAGATCGGCGAGATCCTGTTCTTCCCCGACGAGGACGGCCAGGCCACGCGGACGGTCGTGGGGCTGGACGGCGTCGCCGCCCTCGAGCCGGTGGATCTCGACCCGGCCGAGGGGGTATGGGCGCGCATCGCCAGCGAAGGCGAGTCGATCCTGCTGCCCCGGCCGATCCAGAGCGAGCGGCTCCTGGAGCACTTCGGCGCCCGCGGCATCCGCGACGCGATGATCGCGCCGCTCCTGGCCGAGGGGCGGCTCATCGGCATGATGACCGTCGCCAACCGCAACGGCGACGTGACGACCTTCGACGCCTCCGACCTCCAGCTGTTCGAGACCCTCGCGAACCACGCGAGCGTGGCCCTGGAGAACGCCCGCCTGGTCCGCCGGCTGGAGGACTCCCTCGAGCACCTCACCGAGATGAACCGGCTGAAGGACGACTTCGTGGCGACCGTGTCCCACGAGCTCAGGACCCCGCTGACGTCGGTGCAGGGCACCATCAAGACGCTCCGCCGCGCGAAGTCGCGGATCGATCCGGAAGCCGAGGCGAGCCTGCTCGAGGCCGCCGACCGGCAGAGCGACCGCCTCCGCCAGCTCATCGAGAACCTCCTGATCGTCGGCCGGATCGAGTCCCATCAGGTGGCGGCGGACATGACGGAGGTCGCCGTCGGAAACGTGATCGAGCGCGTGGCCGAGGAGGTCGTCGGCTACGATGCCGCGGCGCGCGTCCAGGTCGTCTTGGAGCGGGGGCTGCCCCAGATCGATACCGACGAGGGCAAGCTCCACCAGGTCGTGCTGAACCTGCTCGAGAACGCCCTGAAGTATTCGCCGGCCGAGAGCCCGGTGATCGTCCGCGCGGCCCCGCAGGGGGAGGGCGTGACCCTGTCGATCGAGGACCGGGGCCAGGGCATCCCGGCCGAGGTTCGCGACCGGATCTTCGACCGGTTCTTCCAGGTCGACCAGACGTCGACCCGAAGCGTGGGCGGCACCGGCCTGGGGCTGTACATCTGCAAGCAGCTCGCCGACGCCCTCGGCGGACGGCTGTGGCTGGAGCGCTCGGACGCGTCGGGCTCGGTGTTCAGCCTGTGGCTCCCGCTGGGTGCGGTGGCCGTGCCGGCCCCGGAGCCGGTCACGCTCCCGGCGTAAGCACTGAATCGGGGGCGCGGCGGGGGCAGGCACCGAGCCGGTTTGCGGCCGGCCCGTCTCAACCGCTCGTCGCTTCGGTCTAGCTCCAGCTGTGGCCGGAGAAGGCTGCGAGGAAGAACGCCCCCAGGGACAGGGGGCCGATCAGTGCGCGGAACAGCTTCTTGGTTCGGGACATCGCGATCACTCCTTCGTGAACTCGGGCCCCGCCGCGCCCTCGATTCGGTACGTCCCCGATGTTCACACACGTCCCCTTTTGTGATGAATAGCGAGAACTGACCAGATTCTCGACAGCCGGATTGACCACAGGAACGTCGGCCGTTCAGGGGATGCGCCCTGTTCAGGCGGGCGAGCTGACGACTCGGCCGAACCTCACGCCGGCGCGGGGGACACGGGCCATGCGGCCGTTCCGGTCGACGATCACGTACGCGTCGGCGGCGGCGTCCCACTGGCGGAACTCGCCGACGACCTCGCCCACGTAGCCGTTGGGGAGCTCGTACTGGAACGAGACGCGCGCCCCCACGTCCTCGGGGCTCACGAAGTTCTGGGTGGACACGCGTCGAACGGTAGCGGATTCGCTCAGGCCAGGCGCTCCGCGCGGCCCGGCGGCGGCTCCGGGAACGCCTCGGGGTGCAGGCACCAGGCCAGGATCTCGAGCCCGTCGACGATCCTCGGCCCCGGCCGGGAGAGGTACGCACTCGCGTCGGTCGCGTAGACGCGGGCGCCGGCGACCTCGGGCCGGCCTGCCAGCTCACGGCCCTGCTCGACCGCCTCGGCCAGGCCGAAG
>JBBDTT010000166.1:0-5587 GCA_040904285.1 Actinomycetota bacterium | reverse complement strand
GTCCACGGCCGGGCCAACCCGAAGAGCTCCACGGGTCGTCTCGACGTGTTCACGCGCGTGATCACCGACCGCGGCTCGACGTTCGACGACATCGCGCCCGGCTACGAGGGGCGGCTGTACCTCGAGGTGGTCCCGCTCTCGTTCACGGTCCGGGTCCGCGAGGACCTCAGCCTGAACCAGCTCCGGCTGGTCCGAGGCGCGCCCCGCCTCGCCACGGCGGACATCCGCGCGATGCACGCCGAGGCGGCCGTGCTCTTCCACGAAGGCGCGCCGGTGGCAGAGGGCGACCTTCCGCTCCGCCAGGGGGGGCTGTTCCTGTCGCTCCGCCTCGGCGAGGGACCGGATCCCGTGGGCTACCGCGCGAAGCGGTTCAGCCGGCTCGTCGACATGAGCCGCCTCGATCACGACCCGACGCGGTTCTGGGAGGAGGTCGGACGCGAGCAGGGCGGGATCGTCCTGGAGCCGGGCGACTTCTACCTGCTGATGTCGGCCGAGGCCGTGTCGGTACCTCCCGGGGTCGCGGCGGAGATGGCGGCGTACGACCCCACCAGCGGAGAGCTGCGATCTCATTACGCCGGCTTCTTCGATCCCGGGTTCGGTTACTCGGACATCGACAACCGGGGATCGACGGCGGCGCTCGAGGTTCGGGCGCATGACGTCCCCTTCCTCATCGAGGAGGGACAGCCGGTCTGCAAGCTCGTGTTCGAGCGTATGGCGGAGGAGCCGAAGCAGCTCTACGGCGGTGACATCGGCTCGAGCTATCAGGACCAGGCGACCACGCTCGGGAAGCACTTCCTCGGCACGCGGGGCACGCAGCTCACCCTCGGCGGGCCCGGCGGCCGGTAGCATCCCCGGCCGTGAAGGCCGTCAAGCCCGAGAAGATCCGGCTGCGGATCGGGGACATGGGCAGGGCCGTGCTCATCACCGGGCAGGCCTACCAGGACGGACGAGCTAGCGGAGGAGATGGTGCGGATGCTCGTCCGGGTCCGCCGCCACCTCCCTCGCGGAGGCTGAGGGCCGCCCGAGACCTATCGGAGGAACACGACGTCCTCGCCGGCGCCGGGACGGGGATGGGACGCGCTTTGGGGAATTGCCGAACGGTGGGATTGACGATTCGCCATATCGGCTCCTACGATGGACCCTCGGATGGAGGGAGAAACGATGCGAACCGTTTCGATGCGCGGCGGTCGATTGACGCTTCCCGCTGAGATCCGGCGGGAGATGGGTCTGGAGGAGGAGGGGGAGTTCGAGGTCGATTTCGACGCGTCCCAGGATGCCCTCGTCCTGCGGCCGGCGGTGGTCCTTCGCCGCGAGGACGCCTGGGCGTACACGCCCGAGCATCGCGACCTGCTGGCGAGGGCGCATCGTGACTCGCGGGAAGGCCGCGTTCGCCGGATGACCGAGGCCGATCTCCGCAAGCGCGGCGGTTAGCCGGCTTGGCCGGATACGCAACGCTGGACTTCACCGAGACCTTCCTGGAGCTGTTCGCGAGCAGGGACTTCACGGCCGCCGACCGGAAAGCCCTCCTGAAAGCCCTGCGGCTGCTGGACGAGAGCGAGCGACATCCCTCGCTTCGAGTGCACCAGCTCAAGGGCGATCGCGAGAGATCGTGGTCGGCGTCGGCCTCGGACTCGCTCCGGATCACCTTCGAGCGACTGGCCGACGGCCACAAGCGCCTGCTGACGTGCAGCAAGCACTACGACCGCTGAAGGGCTCGGGACTGGACTGGTCAGGACCGCGCGCACGCCGACCTCCTCCCCCACCGCGGCGATGCGGCGGAGGGCGTCCTTCAGCAGCGCGGACCCGAGCCCGCTTCCCTGATCCCGCCGGTCGACGGCGAGGCGCGCCAGAACGGTCAGCCGGCGCGGCGCTTTCGGCTGGGGCGCTTGGTGGGGTCGATCGAGCGATCTGGGATGCGTCGCCTTTGACCTCGTCTGGGCTCCGCGAGTGGGGCGGCACCGTTCGGCGACTCGGCGGCCGGGGGCGGCCTGCGGCGGCGTCGTTTGGGTGGGGTGATCGGCTTGGCCGGCGGTGTGTCGGCGAGGAGGGCGTCGAGGGCGTCCTCGAAGGAGCGGGTGCCGTCCTTGGCGTGCGAGGTCATCCAGACCAGCGTTTCCTGGATGTCGTGGACCCGCTCGAGGATCTCCTTGCGCTCCTGCTTCGTCAGCGTGGTGTCGAGCATCTGATCGAGGAGCTCGAGGAGGCGGGCGTTGAGCGCGCGAAGCTCGGCGACGATGCGGGCTTCCTCGCGCGTCATCCCCTCGCGTTGGCGGTCCTCCTCGCGGAAGATCTCCTCGAAGTTCTTCCGGACCTCGGGATCCTCGAAGACCTTCCGGCGGAACTCGGGGTCCTGGACGAGGGCGTCCCGCAGGTCCTCGACCTCTCGCTTGCGACGGTGCTGATCGCGAATGGTCGAAACGCTCCGCCCCTCCCTCCTCGCGCGTCTGGTCAGCTCCTGCCGCCGCTCCTTGGAAACCATGGCCTGCGAGTAGCACTCGTTGAAGCTCAGCCCCTGCCGATCATTAGGTCCCTTATGGAGACCGAAGAGCATCCATACCTTCCGCAGGTTGGTCGCGTGGGGCTGGGAGAAACCGCAGTCCTCGGCCCACTTGGTGAGGGTCTCGGCCTCGGGCCCGGTGGTGAACTCGTAGGTGAGGCGGGCGAGCTCCCACTGGTCGGCCTCGGAGCGGGTCTTGAGGGTCCGGACCCTGGCGACGGCCTGCTGGTAGTTCATGCGAGCACCTCCCGTGTGATCGACTGAGAGGACGGCCGAGCCCGCCTCCGCGGGCCACGGTCGACCACCCGGAATCAGGAGAGATTTGTACGCCCGGCTCCGAGGAAAGACAAGACCCCGGGAGGCCAATCTCCCGGGGAGATCAGGCCGGTTCGTACCTGACGATCAGCACACCCGTCTTGCTGACCTTGCTGTCGATGAGCTTCAGGGGGATCTTCGGGCCGGGGTCGGCGAAAAGGCGCTTGCCGGTGCCGACGACGATGGGGTGGATCATCAGCCGGTACTCGTCGACCAGGCCGGCCTCGGCGAGCGCGTGCGCGATCTGGCTGCTGCCGACCACCTGCAGGTCGCCGCCGTCCTCCTCCTTGAGCTTGCGGACGGCGTCGGCCACGTCGCCCTGGAGCAGGGTCGAGTTCTCCCACTCGAGGGGCGCCTTCAGGGTCCGGGACGCGACGTACTTCGGCGGCTTGTTCATCATGTCGGCGAACTCGGCGGCCTCGCCCGTAGCGTTCGGCCAGTACCCCGCGAAGATCTCGTACGTCACGCGGCCGAGCAGCATGCCGCCGTTCGCCGAGCCGTACCACTCGTCGACCGTGGCGCCCATCATCTCGTCGAACAGGTCGCCCTGCCAGCCGCCGTGCTGGAAGCCGCCCTCCTTGTCCTCGTCGGAGCCTCCGGGCGCCTGCATGACGCCGTCGAGCGTGACGAACGTGTTGACGATCACCTTGCGCGACATGGCTTCTCCCTCCCCCGCCGGAATTGCCGGTACGCCGTCCCTACACGCTACTCGGCGGGAGCGGGAGTGCCTCGGCGATCGCTCAGCCGGCCAGGGCGTGGAGCGCCCACTGGTCGGGGATGCCCTTCAGCTCGTGGACGCCCCGGTCCTCGAAGGCCAGGCCGCTCCCCGCGACCAGGCCCTTCACGGTTCCGCTGACCAGGACCTCGCCGGCCCGGGCCAGGGCCATCACGCGCGCGGCGATGTGCACGGCGATCCCGCCCACGTCGTCGCCGCGGACCTCGACCTCGCCGGCATGGAGGCCGAGGCGCAGCTGCACGCCGCCGCTCGCGAGGTCGTCGCGGATCGCGGCGGCGGAGCGGATCGCCCGTGCGGGTCCGTCGAACGTCGCGAGGATCCCGTCGCCGGTGGTCTTCACCAACCTCCCGCCGTGGCGGACGACCTCGCGCCGGGAGACTTCGTCGTGACGGTCGAGCACCTCGCGCCACCGGCGGTCGCCCATCTCCGACGCCCGCTCGGTCGAGCCGACGATGTCGGTGAACAGCACCGTGGCCAGGACGCGGTCGGGCTCGACGGAACGATGCTGGCCGGTGACGAGCTCCTCGATCGCCTCGAGCAGCCGGTCGGGCTCCAGGAGGAACGTCTGCGAGCTGGCTCCCTCCAGGAGGAGCAGCTTCGCCCCCTCGATGTGATCCACCAGGTACTGGGACGACTCCAGCGGAAGCAGCAACGGGAAGTCGCGCACGGCGACGACAAGGGTCGGGGCCTGGATCAGTGGCAGCACGTGCCGCACGTCCTGGGTGAGCACCAGGCGAAGCATCTCGACGGCCCGCCGCGGCGTCATGCTCGCCCGCTGCAGCCGCGCGAACCACCGCACGAAGTCCGGGTCGCCGGCCTGATCCGGCGCCACCGTCCGGACGATCATGCCGTCCTCCTTGCCCCACCCCTCCTCGAATACCCTCACGACCATCTCGGCGAGCTCCGCGGGAATGCCGGGATAGCCCGGCTCCGCGACCGGCTTCGCGTTCGTGTTAACGAGCACCAGCGACGCCACCCGCTCCGGGTAGGTGGCGGCGAACAACAGCACCATCGGCCCGCCGTCGATGCTGGCCATGAGGGTGGGCCGCTCGGACCCCGCCGCCTTGAGCACGGCGTTGAGGTCCTCGACCCAGTCCTCCCACGAGGTCGCCGCGCCGGGGGGCAGCTGGTCCGACGCACCGACGCCCCGGCGGTCGAACATGATCACCCGCGCGAACGAGGCGAGCCGGGTGAGGAACCTCGCCTGGCGGGGCTCCTCCCACCGGTAGTCGACGTGGCTGGTGAACCCCTGCACCCATACCAGGTCGGGGCCCTCGCCGAAGACCTGATAGGCGACCTGGCTGTCGCCGACGTTCGCGTACCGGGTCTCGGGCGGCTGCACGGGTCGAAGCCTACGCGGGAGGACGCAGCAGCAAGTTCCCCTGAGGTCAGTCGATCGTGAGGACGACCTTGCCGCGGGTGTGGCCGGAGGCGACCTCGGCGAGGGCCTCGTTCGCGTCGTCGAGGGGGAACGTCGTGGTCGCGAGGATCGAGATCGAGCCGTCCTCGAGCAGGCGGTTCATGTCGGCGAGGCGCTCGATGGGGGCCCGGTTTACGTTCAGGCCGCGGCGGCCGGAGGCGGCGATGGCGTCGGGGTCGGCGGCGGCCTTGGGCGAGAGCAGGGCGCCGCCCTCCTTCACGGCGTCCGCCAGCGCGACCAGGCCTTCGGTGTCGTGGAAGGTGTCGAACAGCGCGTCCACGCCGCCCGGGTGCGCGGCGAGTATCTGCTCGGTCAAGTCGCCGGCCGTGTAATCGATCGCCTCGACCGCGCCGAGCTCCCCGGCGTACTCCACGTTCTCGGTCCGCGAGACCGCGATGACGCGGATACCGCGCGCGGCGGCCAGCTGGACGGCGTACCCGCCGGTCCCCCCGGTCGCGCCGACGATGACCAGCGTGCCGCCGTCGGCGACGCCGCTGGCCTCGACGGCTTCGAGACCGGTGAGGCCCGCGGTCGGGATCCCGGCCGCGCCCGGGTGATCCACCGAGGCCGGCTTCGCCGCCTCGTCGAGCGAGTGCTGGGAACGGGCCCCCAGGGTCGG
>JBBDTT010000165.1:0-5592 GCA_040904285.1 Actinomycetota bacterium | reverse complement strand
CTCGGGATCACCAGGGGGAGCGCCAGCACCACGGTCCACACTCGCCGCAGCGGGAGGTCCGTGCGGGTGACGAGCCAGGCGAGCGGAACGCCGAGCAGGATGGCCCCGGCCGTAACGGCCGCGGTCAGCCCCAGGCTGCGAAGGGCGAGCCACGCGGTTCGGTCGCGCAGGATGAGGTTCCACGTCCCCGAGTCCGCCTCCGAGGCCCGGATCACGAGGTACAGGACGGCGAGGGCGGGGAGCGCCGCCACCATCCCGGCCCCGAGGAGCACACCCGAAGGCGCCCGCCCAACGGGACGGACGCCCTCGACGATGCCCTGACGGACGCTCATCGCGTCATCCGTTTCAGACCAATCCCACCTCGGCCAGCAGCTCGAGAGCCGGTTCGATCGTGCCCGCCAGGTCGGAGAGGTCCACGTCCGGGGACTGGATCTCCTCGAGCGGGACGAGCTCGACGCTCGGCTCGAAGCCGGGGACGACCGGATACTCGAACGTCTCCTCCGCGAAGTAGGTCTGGCCGACCTCGCCGGTGAGGTAGTCGACGAGCTCCGCGGCGGCGTCCGCCTCCTCGGTCGTGTCGAGGACGCCGGCGCCTGCGGTGTTGACGAGGGCGCCCGGGTCGCCGTCCGTGAAGAAGTGGTTCTCGACCGGGATGTCACCGTCCTCGGCCGCGATCTCGTACTTGTAGTAGTGGTTCACCAATCCGGCGTCGATCTCACCGGCGGCGATCCCGCGAACGACGTCGGCGTTGCCCTCATAGAGCTTGGGTTCGTTCGCGGCCAGGCCCTCGAGGAACGTCCGCGCCGCGTCCTCCCCCTCGGTCAGGATCATCGCGGCCACGAACGCCTGGAAGGACCCGTTGGTCGGGGGGAACCCGATCCGGCCTCGCCACTCGGGATCGGTGAAGCCGGTCACCGAGGCCGGGAGGTCCTCCGGCTGCACCACCTCGGTGTTGTAGGCGGCCACCCGCGCCCGCCCGGAGATGCCCACCCACAGTCCGTCACGGGAGCGGAATCGCGCATCCACGCGCTCCAGTGTCCCCGGATCGATCCCGGCGAACAGTCCCCCGGCGGCGACGGCGCCCAGCGATCCGGCGTCCTGGGACACGAAGACGTCGGCAGGCGAGTTCTCGCCCTCCTCGAGGATCGTGGCCGCCAGCTCCGCCGAGTCGGCGTAGCGGATCGCGAGCTCGATACCGGTGTCCGCCATGAACCGTTCGAACAGCGGTCCGATGAACTCCTCGTTCCGCCCGGAGTAGACGGTCAGAGAGGCGTCTGCGGAGGGGGTGTCGCCCCCGGGGGCGGGAGTGTCATTTCCACAGGCCGCGGCGATCACGATCACCGCCAGCAGGCCGACCAGACGGGGCAGGCGGTTTCGGTCGAGAGGTCGGCGGGGGAAACGTCGGGTCACGGGCATCCTTTCTCGAAGTGATCTGTCAGGCCTACCTAACGTGCTTCGTAAGGTAGGCTAAGCCAGACCTGACGCGCGTGTCAACCTGACGTCAGTGTCACCTGATGCCGACGCGGGTGTCAACTCGCGATCGGACGCACCCAGAGGTTGTCGGAGAGGTGCGCGCCGAGGGCGGCCGAGGCGCCGTTCACGGACAGGGTCATGGTCCCGTCCGGAGCGACCCGCTCCACGGTGATCTCCGCCCCGGGCATCAAGCCGCTCTCCTCGAAGAACTTCATGACGTCGAGCTCCAGCTCGAGGTCCTCGGTCAGCCGTTCCAGGCGGACCCGCGCGCCGGCGTCGAACTCGTGGAGGGGCCGCAGGTCCGAGAGGTCCACCGTGTGCGAGGACCCCGGCACCGGGTTGCCGTGCGGGCACGTGGCGGGGTCGCCCAGGATGCTCACCAGGCGCTCCTCGACCTCGTCGGAGATGACGTTGCCCCACACCGTCGCCTCCTGATGGGCCCGGTGCCACGGCACGCCGATGACCTCGATCAGCATCCGCTCGGCCAGACGGTGCCGGCGGACCAGGGCCTCGGCCGCGCGCTTGCCCGCGGGGGTGAACGCGAGGTTCCGGCCCTCGGTGGTGACCAGCCCGTCCCGGGTCAGGCGCTTTACGGCTTCCGAGACCGAGGTCCGCGAGACGCCCATCCACTCCGCGAGCCGCACCTGCACGGTCGGGATGGACTCCTCGGCCATCTCGTAGAGAGCCTCGAGGTAATCGGAGGAGGACAGACCGGAGGGAGCGGCCACGGCCCGAGTCTACAATCGGCCGCGTGTCGGACCCTCCCCGCCGTCTCTATCTGCTGGACGGCCACAGCCTCGCGTTCCGGGCCTTCTACGCCCTCCCGGTGTCGCTGGCCACGACGGCGGGCCAGGTCACGAACGCCGTCTACGGCTTCACCTCGATGCTCATCAAGCTCCTCGGTGAGGAGACGCCCGACCTGCTCGCGGTGTCCTTCGATGTCGGGCGGCCCACGGTCCGCCTGGAGAAGTACGCCGAGTACAAGGCCGGGCGTACCGAGGCTCCGGACGAG
The DNA here is from genome assembly GCA_040904285.1 of Actinomycetota bacterium. Classification (GTDB taxonomy): domain Bacteria; phylum Actinomycetota; class UBA4738; order UBA4738; family JBBDTT01; genus JBBDTT01. The sequence continues at coordinate 3,107 of JBBDTT010000165.1, read as the reverse complement.
TTCCGCCAGCAGCTGGGGCTCATCCAGGAGGTCCTGCAGACGCTGCGCATCCCGATCGTGAGCATCCCCGGCCACGAGGCCGACGACGTCATCGCGACGCTCGCCCTGCGGGCCCACGAGGAGGGCATGCGCGTGACGATCGTCACCGCCGACCGGGACTTCTTCCAGCTCCTGCGCCCCGGTATCGACATGATCTACAACCTGAGGGGGATCTCAGAGACCGTCCGCTACGACGAGGCGAAGGTCGAGGAGCGGTTCGGGCTGCCGCCGTCCAAGTACCTCGACTACGTCGCGCTGAAGGGCGACCCCAGCGACAACATCCCCGGGATCCCCGGTGTAGGGGAGAAGACGGCCTCGAAGCTCATCCAGGAGTTCGGCTCGATCGAGGAGCTCGTCGAGCGCGTGGACGAGGTGAAGCCGCCGAAGCTGCAGGAGAAGGTCCGCGCGGCCACCGACGACCTGGCTCGCAACAAGGACCTCGCCCGCTTCGTCACCGACCTCGAGCTGGAGGTCGACCCCGAGGACCTCGCGATCCGGGAATGGGACCCCGAGGCCGTCCGCCGGCTGTTCAACTCTCTCGAGTTCCGCTCGCTCCTGGAGCGTCTCGAGGACCTGGGGCGCGTGGCCAAGCCCGTGGTCGAGGCGGCCGACCTCGACCTGCGCGAGGCCGCGCCGAAGGAGCTCGCCAAGCTCCTGGAGGGCGCCGCTCCCCGGGCGGTCGCCGTCCGGGGCTCCCTCGGGCACGTCGAAGCCGTCGCGATCTCGCCCGGCGGGGGACAGGCGGCCCACGTGGCGCTCGCGAAGGTTCCGCAGGAGCTCGCCGCATTCGCGGGCGACGGCTCACGACCGAAGTGGGTCCACGACGCGAAGGAGCTCTCGACCGTCCTGGAGGCCGCGGGAATCCGTCCCGGCGGCGTGGCCTTCGACACCCTGCTCGCCGCCTACCTGCTCGATCCGGCCGAGGCCGGCTACCCGCTCGGCCCCCTGTGCGAGCAGTACCTGGGCGTGGACGTCACGCAGACGGAGGGTGCCGTCTCCGACGGCGGCGACGGCCAGCTGTTCGGTCACGACTGGCGCCCGCTTGCCGCCGAGGCCGCCGCGGTCGGGCTCCTCGCGCCGGTGCTGGCGGAGAAGGTCGAGCGGGCGGGACTGAAACCCCTCCTCGAGGACGTGGAGCTGCCCCTCGCCGCGGTCCTCGCCCGGGTCCAGGCCACCGGCGTCGCGATCGACGTCGAGTACCTGCAGGAGATGTCGGAGTCGCTGGGGGACAAGATGGCGACCCTCGAGGCGGTCATCTACGAGCACGCCGGAGAACCGTTCAACCTCAACTCGCCGCCCCAGCTCCGGATCGTGCTGTACGAGAAGCTCGCGCTGTCCCCGGGCAGGAAGACCTCGAAGGGCGCGCTGTCCACCGATGCCACCGTCCTGGAGAAGCTCCGGGACCAACACCCGATCATCGAGGCGTTGCTGGAGTACCGCGAGATCTCGAAGCTGAAATCGACCTACCTGGACGCCCTCCCGCCGCTGGTCGATCCCCGCGACGGCCGCGTCCACACCACCTACGTGCAGACGAGCGCGGCGACGGGGCGTCTGTCCAGCGTCAACCCGAACCTGCAGAACATCCCGGTGCGCGGCGACACCGGCCGGCAGATCCGCCGTGCCTTCGTCCCTGGAGAAGCCGGCCAGGTGTTCCTGGTCGCGGACTACTCCCAGATCGAGCTCCGGGTGCTGGCCCACCTCTCCGGCGACGAGGCGCTGCACGAAGCGTTCGCGAGCGACACCGACATCCACACCGCGACGGCCGCCAAGATCGCCGGCCTCCCCCAGGAGCACGTCGATCCGGAGTGGCGCCGGCGAGCGAAGGTCGTGAACTACGGGCTGGCCTACGGGATGAACGCGTACGGGCTGGCGCAGCGCCTCGGGATCGCGCCCGACGAGGCGCAGGAGTTCATCGACGCGTACTTCGCCGGGTTCCCCAAGGTCCGGGAGTTCCTGGATCGCCAGGTGGGGCACGCGACGGTCGAGGGCTTCACCGCCACGATCCTGGGTCGGCGTCGGTACCTCCCCGAACTGCAGTCGCCGAACCCGCGGGTCCGCGACATGGGCAAGCGCATGGCCCTCAACGCCCCGATCCAGGGGACCGCGGCGGACATCATGAAGCTCTCGATGATCAAGGTCGACGCGGCCCTCGAGGCCTCCGGCCTCCCGGCGCGCATGGTCATGACCGTCCACGACGAGCTCGTGTTCGAGGTGGACCAGGCGGCCCTGGGGGAGGCCTCGGAGCTCGTGACGCGCGAGATGGAGGCGGCCTATCTCCTCGAGGTCCCCCTGAGGGTCGAGGTCGGCTCCGGCCCCAACTGGGCCGAGGCCGCACCCGCCGGCCACTGAGCGCCCGGGCTCGGCTCCCCCGACGCCGTGCCCGCTCGGCCGGCTAGTCCGGCGGGCTGAGCAGGCGTGCCGCCTCGGGCGCAACCCCGAGGACCGCGCCGTAGACGAGGGCCGGGCCCCACACCACGACGCCGGCGGGCGGCGCCTGATCGATCGAGGTCCGCTCCCGAAGGTGTCGTGCGTAGCCGAGCCAGCGGGCCTGGAGGATCCGCCCGGGATACGAAAGGTCGTAGCCGACCCGCAGCGTGGCGACGATGGACACGATGAGCAGGGGAATGGCGAACGTGAAGAAGACGCCCGGGCCCCATGGCGAATAGAGGGCGCCGAGGCCGAGCACCGTCATGATGATCGCCGCGATCGCCACCCGGGTCGAGACGAACTGCTCGACGAGCCCCGCGATCTCGGCACGTCGCAGGGCGTCCTTGCGAAACGACGCCCACAGCCCGAACCGCCGCTTCCACAGCGGCGGGGCGTCGATGTGGCCGCGCGACTCGACCTGCAGCGTCCGGAGTGTCGCGAGCAGGAGGCCGTCGGCGCCGGCGCCCATCGCGGTGTCCTTGACCGTCAGCCGGAAGGCCTCACCGGGAAGGTCCTGCATCTCGATGTCGCCGCGATTCGCCAGGGCCAGGATCGCCCCCGCCACCGCCTCCGGTCCCGGCTTGCCCGCGCTCACCAGGACCGCGACCACGGCCGGGTCGTGGTCGCTGGGCGGCTCCTCC
>JBBDTT010000164.1:0-5593 GCA_040904285.1 Actinomycetota bacterium | reverse complement strand
CCCGGGCCAGGCCCAGCGCGATGAAGCCGTTGTCGTGGGGCCAGACCGTTCCGTTGTGGTACTCGATGGGGTTGTACCCGCCCTCGCCCTCGGCCATCGTCCGCACGCCCCAGCCCGAAAACAGTCGCTCCCCGAGCAGGTGCTCCGCGATCGCGTCCACCTTGTCGTCGTCCACGATCCCCGACCACAGCAGGTGGCCGATGTTCGAGGTCAGGCTGTCCACCTGCCGGCCCTCGCCGTCGAGGGCCAGCGCGAAGCAGCCCCGGTCCGGGATCCAGAAGGCGTCGTTGAACCGGGCCTTGAGCTCGGCGGCCTGCGCCTCCAGTCGTTCCGCGAGCGCCGCGTCCCCCCACACCTCACGGGCCAGGCCGGCGATGCGGGCCTTCGCGTCGTAGACGTAGCCCTGCAGCTCGCAGGTGGCCCTCGGCAGGGCCGACATGGACCCGTCCGCGAATAGGATCGAGTTCCACGAGTCCTTCCAGCACTGGTTCTCCAGTCCGGTCTCGGTGTTGCGCCGCTCGAACCAGAGGAACCCGTCGCCCCGCCGGTTGCCGTACGTGTCGATCCACTCGAGCGCGGCGCGCGCGTTCGGCTCGAGCTCGGTGACGAGTCCGGCGTCGCCGGTCCACCGGTAGGCCTCCTCGAGCAGAACCAGCCACAGCGGCGTGGCGTCGGCCGTGCCGTAGTACGGGGAGTGAGGCCGCTCGCCGAAGTGCGTCAGCTCCCCCACCCGGAGCTCGTGGAGGATCCTGCCGGGCTCCTCGTCGCGGAAGTCGTCCTGCTTCGCGCCCTGCTTCGCCGCGAGGACCCGAAGCGTCGTCGTGGCCAGCTCGGGGGCGAACGGGAGCGCCTGGTAGGACGTCATCAGGCTGTCCCGGCCGAACAGCGTCATGAACCACGGCAGCCCGGCGGCCGGCACCGACTGCCCGGGCGCGAAGTCGGGATAGAAGCGCAGCGCCGCGAGGTCCACGAGCGACTTCGCGTAGGCGTGGCGGAGGTCGTCCCAGTCGGTCTCGAGGGCCGGGGCGCCCTCGACCCAGTCCTCCAGGCTCTGCGCCATGTTCGGGTGGGCGTGGCCGAACGAGTCGTGGTCGTACTTCAGCGTGCCGGCGTGCTCGCCCGCGGTGGGCACGACCTCGATGCAGGTCTGCCATCGGCCGCGAGGCTCGATCTCTACGGCGAACCCCATCCCCGTCTCGGACAGGTCGTCCGGCTCGGCGCTCGAGGAGATCGCGGTCTCGCGGACGAAGTCCTCGCGCCGGTAGCCGAGGACGAGCGTGAAGGCGTCCCGGACCTCCGCGTACGTCGTGCCGGCCTTCTGGAGCGCGTCTTTGACCTCGAACAGGTCGGCGAAGTCGGAGCCCGCCTCGAGGCGCAGGTCCACGGTGACGGGCTCCGGCGAGTGGTTCATCACCAGGAGGTCCTCGTGGAAGCCCTCCGACACGAACCGCCACCGGATCACCGACAGCGACGGGTTCCGGTAGATCGTCCCGGTCGGCGGCACCAGGAAGAACTGCGCCGAGAAGTAGTCGACGTCGTCGGTCGACAGGATGTCGAGGGGTCTGCCGCCCACCGTGAGGCGCCACCTGGAGAGGAAGCGGGTATCCCGGAAGAACAGCCCGTGCGGCTGATCCGGGTCGGCGTCGATGTCGCCCCGGCGATCGGACACGACGAACGTGGACCCGTCCAGGATCGCCAGCGTGTCCCGAGCCATGGAATCGAGAGCGTCTCACGAACGGGGGATACGATCCGGTCGTGCGTCGCGCCGAGATCCTCGCCCTGTTCGACTACTCGTACTGGGCGAACGAGCTGGTCCTCGACGCGGCGGCCGAGCTTCCCCCCGAGGAGCTGACCCGCCCGGCGGATCTCACCTGGCGAAACCTGCGGGACACGCTGGTGTTCGCCCTGGACGTGGAGCGGAGCTGGCGGATCCGGCTCCAGGGCCAGCCGCCGGAGCGGTGGGACACGACGCTCGACCCCGAGGACTACCCGGCGGTCGCCGACATCGCGGAGCACTGGCGCCGAGACGAGGCGGAGATGCGCGCCTGGCTGGACGACCTCGACGACGAGACGCTGTCGGCTGTCGTCGACCTCGGCCCCGAGGACCGCTTCCCGCTGTGGACGTTCCTGCTCCACATGTTCACGCACGGGGCGCAGCAGCGGCGGGACGCCGTCCTGTTGCTGAAGCGGGCCGGCGTCGAGCCACCCGAGCTCGACTTCCTGTACTACGCGGACGACCTCCAGGACTGAGGGACAGGGAGGGGCGACGCCCTCCCCCGGCGAATCGAGCTGAATGGGGTTCACGAGCAGCAACGGGTTGCCGGTCCGGCGGGCGTGCGCCGTGCTGGTCACGCTGGCGCTGGCGGTTGCCCTCACCCCCGCCGGACCGTTGCCACCGGCCCTGTCGGCCCCGGCACGAGCGGCCGTCCCCGACGATCGCTACTCGATGGCGGGCGGCTGCTACGCGCTACGTTCCCTCGGCTCGGGGCGCCATGTCGCGCGACTGGGCGACGGCTTCGCCGCGACCGCGACCTCCCGCAACGGCGCCGAGCCGTTCCATCTGCAGGCCACCGACCTGGGTTCCTACCTCCTCTTCGGGACGGCGGCGGACTTCCTCGCCGCGCAGGAGGGCGCCGTCGGGGAGGCGGCCGGCGCTCTGACCGGATCTCCCGCGGGCGGGATCGCCGACGGACTCAGCCACGGAGCGACGGGCGACGCGGCGAGGACGGCCTCGGAGGGACCTCTGGGTTCGGCATCGGGCCGGGGCGCCTCCGTCGTGAGCGCCGGGGTCGCGAGCGAGCTGGCCGACTGGGAGGTCACACGGCTCGGGCCCCGGGCGTTCCGCCTCCGGCTGACCGCTACGGATCAGGCGCTGGCGGCGGCGGAGGACGGAGCCCTGTCGCTCGTCGCGGGCGACGAGACCGGCCCGGCGTCGCGGTTCCGGTTCGAGCCGGTGGGCGGCTGCGCGCGGTTCCCCGAGGCGGAGGTCAACGTCACCGGCTCCGTCGCGCGCGGCGCCACCCCGTTCGAGGAGGCCCGCGGGTACCTCGAGGGCCACTCGCACCCGATGGCCTTCGAGTTCCTCGGCGGCCGGGTCCGGTGCGGACGCCCCTGGCACCGATACGGGATCGAGCACGCCCTCGTCGACTGTCCGGACCATGAGGTCGCGGGCGGTCGCGGCGCGGTGCTCGAGGCGCTGCTGTCCGGAACGGACCCCGCGGCCGGACACGACACCGTCGGCTGGCCGACGTTCGGCTACTGGCCGGCGTACGGCTCGTACACGCACGAGCAGGTCTACTACAAGTGGCTCGAGCGGGCCTGGCGAGGCGGGCTGCGTCTGTACGTGAGCCTGCTCGTCGACAACGCGGCGCTGTGTGACGTCTACCCGCTGAAGAAGAACAGCTGCAACGAGATGGACGGCGTTCGCCTGCAGGCCCAGCGGATCCGCGAACTCCAGGACTACATCGACGCGCAGAGCGGCGGTCCCGGCAAGGGCTGGTTCCGCATCGTCACCGATCCCTTCCAGGCCCGGCGGGTGGTGAACGCAGGGAAGCTCGCGGTGGTGCTCGGGATCGAGGTGTCCTCGCCGCTGGACTGCCGGGTGATCAACGGAGAGGCCCAGTGCGACGCGGCGGAGATCGACCGGGAGCTCGATGCGGTGTGGGACCTCGGCGTGCGCCAGATGGAGCTCACCAACAAGTTCGACAACGCGCTGACGGGGGTCACCGGCGACGGGGGCAGCACCGGCGTCGTCGTTAACCAGGGCAACCTGGAGCAGACGGGGCGGTACTGGCAGTTCGAGACGTGCCAGGAGGACGAGGTCCACTCCCACGACCGCACCCAGCTGAACCCGCACGACGACGCCGGGGTCCCGGGCACCGAGCGCGACGGCATCTTCGGCGCGGTGCTCCAGGTGAGCGGGACGAGCGGCGCCGCACCGCTGTACGGGGCCGGCCCGCACTGCAACATCCAGGGCCTCACCGAACTCGGGGCCCACGCCATCCGGGACATGGCCTCGCGGGGGATGCTGGTCGACCCGGACCACATGAGCGCGCGGGGACGCCGCGCGGCGATGGACCTGCTCGAGCGGATGCGCTACTCCGGAGTGATCTCGAGCCACAGCTGGGCGGACGATGGGATCTACCGGCGGATCCTCAGGCTCGGCGGCGTCGTGACGCCGCACGCGGGCACCTCGACGAGCTTCGTGGAGAAGTGGCGCAAGCAACGGTCGTGGGCGGACCCGCGCTACGTCTTCGGGATCGGCTACGGCGCCGACACGAACGGCTTCAGCCGGCAGGGCGCCCCGCGCGGCGCGGACGTGAAGAACCCGGTCCGCTATCCCTTCAAGGGCCTGGGCGGCGTGACCATCCACAAGCAGCGCAGCGGCGAGCGCGTCTACGACGTCAACGTCGACGGCGTCGCCCACTACGGGCTCTACCCCGACTGGATCGAGGACCTCCGGATGCAGGCCGGCCCGGCGATCGTTCGCGACCTCGCACGCGGCGCGGAGGCGTACCTGCAGACGTGGGAGCGGGCCGTCGGGATCGCACCGGACGCCTGCCGGCCCGACGTGGCCGACCTCTCGGACGCTCGGCTCGGCCGGCTGCGTCCGGGCATGACGGCCGTCCAGGTCCTGCGCACGGTCGGCCAACCGGATCGCCGACGGGGCCACGAGTTCGGGTACTGCGCGAGCGGCAAGCGGCGGGTCACCGTCGGGTTCGATGCCGCCGGGCGGCTGGAGGCGGTCCGGATCTCCTGATCGATCCCCCCGCGTATGCTCCGGCGCGGAGGCGTCCGGGCGCCTGGTGGGCCCCCCGGTCTTCAAAACCGGTGAAGCGCTTAGCCGTGCTTGGCGGGTTCGATTCCCGTCCGCCTCCGCTGACCAGCGGCTTTGGCACGCCTACGTCTCTCGCAAGCAAGGCGGGGAGGGGCGCCAAGACCGGCCGCTGCAAACATTCTGCAAACGCCCGAACCTTGCGCGCTTGTTGTGATGTCCGGGGACATCGGTTACAGAACGTTCCTGATCCCGTCCCCCTCCGCGAACCGATAGGCGTACGAACCCCGGGCGGGATGAAGTACGGCTGATGCACGCTCGGGACTCCACGACGATGAGTGCACGGGCCGCCATGTGATGGCGTGCTCGTACGATTGGGGCAAGGTGCGGTCCATGGAGATGCAGAGCGGGCTGCCTGTTGGGGTCGCGGCGTTCGTCGGCCGCGAGCGTGAACGTGCGAAGGTGGCCGACTTGGTCGCGGACGCCCGGGTGGTGACGTTGACCGGTACCGGCGGCTGCGGCAAGACGCGGCTTGCTGTGGAAGTCACCGGGGACGTGGCGTCGCGGTTTTCCGATGGGGCCTGCTGGGTGGACCTGCAAGGGGTGAGCGACGCCGGGATGGTCGCTGCGGCCGTTGGTGCGGCGGTGGGCGTCCACGAGCGATCCGACCAGGCGCTGGTTGACACGCTCGCCGAGCAGCTCCATGCACGGCACCTGCTGGTCGTGCTCGACAATTGCGAGCACTTGGTAGAGGCGTGCGCGGAGCTGGTCGCCGGGTTGTCGTCGGCGTGTCCGCAGCTGCACGTGTTGGCCACCAGC
>JBBDTT010000163.1:0-5630 GCA_040904285.1 Actinomycetota bacterium | reverse complement strand
TCACCGCGTGGGCGACGTCGGGCCGCTCGCGCACGAGCCGCTCGAACCGCCGGCGGTCGAGCCCCAGGGTCCGCACCGGCCCCCGGGCCACCAGCGAGGCCATGCGCGGCTCCTCCCCGAGGAGCGACATCTCGCCCACGTGCTCGCCGGCCCGGCGCACCGCCACCTCGCGCCCGCCGCCCGCCGCCCGGTCCACGACCACCGAGACCTCGCCCGAGACCACGACGTGCATGCCGTCGCCCGGCTCCCCCTCGTCGGCCAGGACCTCGCCGTTGTCGAACGCGTGCTCCGAGGCGGCCTCGGCGACCTGCTGCAGGTCGGACCCCTCGAGCTCGGCGAACATCGGCACCCGGCGCAGGCAGAGCGCGCGGTCCATCAGGGACAACGTGGCGAGCGTCTCCATCATGTGGGGCCCCTCCAGGGCCCGGGCGGCGGCCTCCCGGACGAAGACCTCCGGGTCCGAGACTGCCACACGCCGCACGGCCGCGGCGAGCCGGTCGGCGTGCTCGTCGGCCCCGATCGCGACGACGGCGCAGGCCCGCAGCCAGGGATCGGCGTCGGCCAGCAGCTCGGCGAAGGCGGCCGGCGCGTCCCCGGGCGCATCCGCCGACTCCCAGATCCCCATCAGGAGGCGGGCCACCTCGGGGTGGCCCGCGGCGTCGACGATCTCGATCGCGTTCGCGCGCTGATCGGGGTCCGGGCTCCACAGGTTGTCGAGCGCCGGGCGGACGGCGTCCGGGCGCCGCCGCCCCATGGCCCGCAGGGCCAGGCGGAGCCGGCGGGAGGAACGCTCCTGGAGCGCGGCGACCAGCAGGCGGGTCCGCTCGTCGTCGCCGCCGCCGCCGACCGCGCGGGCCAGGGCCGCGAACCGCGCGGCGCCGCGGGCTCGTTCCGGCGCGTAGGGCAGCAGCGGATCGGGATCGGCCCACGGCAGCGACCGGAGCGCCTCGAGGGCCCACTCCTCGCGGGCCGGGTCGTCGAGGCACTCGAACAGCGCGGGCACCGCCGCCGGGCCGAACGCGCCCAGCGCCCCGGCCGCGGCGCGGCGGACGCCGGGATCCGGGTCCTCGAGGGCCTCCGCCAGCGGCCCCACCGCGAGCGCGGCCGGCGCCCGCGCGAGGGCCGCCGCGCCGGTGGCCCGGACGGAGGGGTCGGGATCCGACAGGGCCCCGGCCGCCACGTCCGCGTCCCATCCCGCCTCGGCCATGATCCGCGAGGCCGCCGCCCGGACCGCCGGGTCCGGGTCGTCGCACAGGGCCGAGAGCCGCCCGAGATCCGGGGCGGCCGAGCGTCCGATGCCCCGGACCGCCGACAGCCGGACCCCCGGGTCGTCGTCGCCCAGCCGCTCCTCGAGCAGGCGCACCGAGGCCGGGTCCCCGGCGTGCCCGGCCAGCAGGTCGACGGACAGCCGGCGCACCGACGCGTCGTCGTCCTCGATCCCCGCCACCACGGCGGCCAGCGCCTGGCGGTCGCTGGCTCGCCCGCCGCCGTCGGCGAATACCTCGGGGTTGCCCTCGCGGAGGGCCTCGGCCAGCGCCCGGACGTACGCGACGCGGGCCCGGGCCATCGCCACCACCGCGACGGCGGCCGCGCCCGCCCCCAGGCCGGCCATGGCCTGCGCCGACAGCGCCCGTTCCGCGACGATGAGCAGGCCCCCGGCCGCGGCCGTCCCGACCTGCAGCGGGACCGCGTCCATGAACGCCCGCCCCGCCGGGCGCCGGCCCGGGGGGACCACGTTGAACAGGGACTGCCACCCCGGCGCCCACACCCCGTTCACCCACACGATCTGGGAGAACCGGAACACCGCCACGACCGCGAAGGCCGAGGCGACGACCAGCGCGCCGAACCCGATCAGGCACAGGGCGGCCAGCGCCAGGACCGCGTTCACCGTGCCGATCCGCGCGTACAGCCGGTTGGCGACGGCGAGCGAGACCACCAGCGCGGTCCCCGTGGCCGCCCCGCTGAACACCCCGAGGAACCCGGCCAGCCCCTCCGGGTCCGGATAGCGCGCCGCCGCCGCCCGGGCGAACAGGAACGTGGACATGAACAGCAGCAGCGCGAACAGCGCGAGGGACACGGCCATCCACCCCAGCAGCGGCGAGCGGACGACGGAGGCCGCCCCCTGGGTGAATCCGGGCGACGCCTCCCGGGGACCCGCGGCGGCCATCGGACGCCCGGCCGCGCTCGCCCACCGGGCCGTGAACGCCGCCACCGCCGTCCCCGCCGCCCAGACGAACACGAGCTGCTCCGCACCCAGGAGCCCGGCCAGCGGGCCGGTCAGGAACCCTCCGACCACCAGCCCGACCACCAGTCCGGCGCCGTACAGCGGGAACAGCCGCTTGGCCTGGCGGGTGTCGTGGAGCGCGGCGGCCAGCGACCAGGACAGCTGCCCGGCCAGCGTCCACAGGATCATCATCGCCAGCCACGAGATCCGGTATCCCCACGGGTCCCACGACAGCAACGGCCGCGAGGCCGCGATGGCCACGGCCATCCCCAGATAGGCGGCCGGGACGGCTCGGCGGGGATCGGCCCGGGCGATGCGGCCCGCGCCGGCCAGGAACGCGAACGTGACGACGCCGAGCGCGATGTACATCGTCGGCAGCGTCCGGGCGCCGACCCGGGCCAGCAGCAGCGACTCCACGCCGTTCCCGCCGACGGCGAACGCCGACCACAGCACGACCATCAGCGCGAGCAGCCGTCCCACCAGCGGGCCCTCGCCGGGACGAACCTTCAGGAGCGCCAGGAGCCGTCGCACCCCGGTCTCAGTCCTCCGACTGTGCGTAGGCGATCGCGTCCTCCAGGCTCATCGCGCGGCCCTCCGCCTTGAGGGGCTCGGCGCGCTCGCGCGGGAGGTCCTCCTCGCTCGGGCCGGAGTAATAGCTGAACAGCGTTCTCGGCACGTGCGCCTGCAGCCGCTGTTCCAGCCCCTCCGCCGCGCCCCACAGCCGGGCGGACCGCTCATGGTCGCCCTTCGCGTTGGCGAGCGTCGACAGGAAGTAGAACCCCATCAGGAACCCCGTGGTGTTCAGCGAGTCGAGGGTCATCCGGAGGACCTCCTGCATCGTGTCGAAGGCCGCCTCGAATTCACCGAGCTCCATGTTCGCCAGGGCCACGCTGCCCATGGCCTGGGCGTACGTCTCTCGGTCGCCCGAGTCGCGGAGGTACTCGAGCGCCTTCTCGGCATAGGCCCGCGTGCTCTCGAAGTTCCCCTGCGTGTTCCCGATGAACGAGCGGGCCATCGCCACGCGACCGAGCGCGCCGCGGTCGTCCAGCCGCTCGAAGTACGCCTCCGCCTCGTCCAGATAGCGCGCGCACGCCTCCCAGTCGCCGCGCGCGATCTGGGCCACGAAGCTCATGTTGTAGAGGGCCTCCCCGATCGCTCCGTCGTCGCCGAGCTCCCGGGCGATGTCCAGGCTCTCCTCGACGAACGATCCCATCGCGTCGTAGTCGCCCTGCCAGTACGCGATCCCCGAGGCGGCGAGCAGCGCCCGGGCGCGGTGCGTCGTCCGGGCCTGCGCCGAGGGCAGGGCCACGACTTGCTCTGCCCAGCCCCGGCCCTCCGCCAGGTGGCCGCGGTACTGCCAGAACCGCCAGACGGCGGCGACGATCCGCATCCCCGCCTCGCCCAGGTCGCGCTGGACCGTCCACTCCAGCGCGGAGCGCAGGTTCTCGTGGTTGTCGTCCAGGAGCACGACCCACCGGCGGCGGTCCTCGCCGATCAGGTGCGGCTCCGCCTCCTCGGTGCGCCGGACCGCCTGGTCGGTGTTGCGGCCGCGAAGGGCTTCGTACTCGCCGGCCTCCTCGGCACGCTCCAGCGCGAACTCACGGATCGTCTCGTACATCGAATAGCGGCCGGACCCCGGGTCCCGCTGGACCAGGCTCTTCTGGACGAGCGAGGACGTGAGATCGAGCAGCTCGCCCAGCTCGCCCTCGGGATCGCAGATCGAGTCGAGGATGGCCAGGATGAACCCGCCGGCGAACACGCCCAGGCGCCGGAACAGGATCCGCTCGCGCTCGTCCAGGAGGTCGTGGCTCCACTCGATCGCGCCGCGCAGGGTCCGCTGCCGGTCCGGCGCGTCGCGGGGCCCGGTGGTGAGCAGCGGCAGGCGCTTGTCCAGCCGGGCCAGGAGCTCGTCGGCGGACAGCGCGCGCATCCGGCTGGCGGCGAGCTCGATGGCCAGAGGCATCCCGTCCAATCGCCGGCAGATCTCGGCCACCGTCGCCAGCGTCACCTCGTCCGGTTCGAACGACGGCTCCACCGCGTGGACCCGGTCAACGAACAGCGCCACGGCCTCCGACGGCCCCTCCCCCGTCCCGAGGGGCTTGAGCGGGAACAGGTGCTCGCCGCGGATCCCCAGGGCCTCCCGGCTGGTGACCATCACCGTGATCCCCGGCGCCCGTTCGATGACCCCTGCCAGGTCGGTGGCCGCCGGCAGGACCTGCTCGAAGTTGTCCAGGACGAGCAGGGCCGTCCGGTCCCGAAGGCTCTCCGCGATCGCGTCCCACACCGGCTCGGTCCCCGCGGGCCGCATCGCGAGGGCCTCCGCGATGACGTGGCAGACGAGGGCGGGATCGGTCGTGGCCGACAGGTCCGCGAAGGTCACGCCGTCCGCGTACCGCTCCGCCACGGAGCGGGCGACCTCCACGGTCAACCGGGTCTTCCCGGTCCCGCCCGGGCCCGTGATCGTGACCAGCCGCGCCCCCTCCAGCCGCTCGCGGAGGCCGCTCAGGTCGTCGTGGCGGCCGACGAAGGTCGTCGGGAAGGACGGCAGATTGGTGGCCACCTCCAGCGATCGCAGCGGCGGGAAGCCCTGGGGCAAGCCGGGGACCAGGACCTGGCTGATCCGCTCCGGGTCGGGGAGGTCCTTTAGCCGGTGCGGCCCGAGCTCGCGCAGGGACACGCCCTCGGGAAGGGAGCCCTCGACCAGGGCGGCCGTGGCCCGCGAGACCACGATCTGTCCGCCGTGCCCGGCCGCCGAGATGCGCGCGGCGCGGTGGACGTCCAGGCCGACGTAGTCGTCCCCGCCGGCGATCCCCTCCCCGGTGTGCAGGCCCATCCGGACACGGACCACCACCCCTTCGGGCCAGCGATGCTCGGCCAGCGCCCGCTGCGCCTTCACGGCCGCGCCGACCGCCGCGTCGGCGGTGGTGAACACCGCGAAGATCGCGTCCCCCTCGGTCCCCCGGTCGATGCCGCCGGCGCCGCGGATCGCGTCCCGCAGGATGCGGTTGTGCTCCTCGAGGACGCCCCGGAACTCGGCGCCCAGGCGCTGCACCAGCTTCGTGGAGCCCTCGATGTCCGTGAACAGGAAGGTGACGGTGCCGGTCGGAAGCTCGGTTCGGGTGGCCGCCTGGTCCACGGGCCTCAGTCGCCCATCTGCGCCTTCTGGACCTTGCCGGAGAAGTCCACCGACACCGACTTCCACTCCGTGAACTCGTCGAGGGACTGGGGGCCGGCCTCCCGGTGGCCGTTGCCGGTGTGCTTCATCCCCCCGAACGGGATCTGGACCTCGGCGCCGATCGTCGGCGCGTTCACGTAGACCACGCCGAACTCCAGCTGCTGGATGGCCTTGAACACGTTCGTGATGTCGTGGGTGTAGATCGAGCAGGACAGGCCGTACTTCGTCGAG
>JBBDTT010000162.1:0-5664 GCA_040904285.1 Actinomycetota bacterium | reverse complement strand
GGGTTGGTGGACCACCCGACCCGCGCGCGGGCGGTCGTGGGCGCGGGCGACCTCGTCGGGTGGCTCCGCGAGGCCGGGCACACCAGCGTGTCACTACCGGATGAGACGATCGGCGCCGACGAGAAGGTGGAGGCGGACGCCTTCGCCGAGGGGATGGACCTCGTCGTCTCGGTCGGAGGCGACGGGACGCTGCTGCGGGGGTCGGAGCTCGCCCGGCGTGCGGATGTGCCCCTGCTCGGCGTGAACGAGGGCCGGCTGGGATTCCTCACGGCGGTCGACCCGCCCGAGGCGCGCGGGCTGCTCGAGGCCGCCCTGCAGGGCTCGGCCCCCATCGAGGAGCGGATGGCCATCGAGGCCCATCCAGAGGACTGCCCCTGGGAGGGGGCGCAGTGGGCGCTGAACGAGGTCATGGTCGAGAAGCACGCGCGGCACCGGCTGATCGCGCTCTCGCTGCACGTGGACGGCGAGTACGTGACCAGCCTGGCCGCCGACGGGGTGATCGTGGCCACCCCGACGGGCTCGACGGCGTACTCCTTCTCGGCTCGCGGGCCGATCGTCTCGCCCCGCCTCTCGTGCCTGCTGCTCACCCCGGTCTCACCGCACATGGTGTTCGACCGCTCCATCGTGCTCGACCCTCGCGAGGAGGTGGTCGTGGAGTGCCTCGGCGATGAGCCGGGATACGTCTCCGCCGACGGCCGGCCCGGGCTCGAGCTCCCGGTGGGGGGCCGCTTGCGCATCCGCCGGGCGGAGCGGCCTGCCCGCCTGGTCCGCCGGCCCGCCACCCAGAGCTTCTACGGCCTGGTTCGCGAGAAGTTCAACCTCCCTTCGGACGACCGGGCGCGGCCGGGGTGAGCCAGGGGATGTTGATCGAGCTGCACATCTCCGGGCTCGGGGTGATCGAGGACGTCACGGTCGAGCTCGCGCCGGGGCTGAACGTCCTGACGGGGGAGACCGGCGCCGGCAAGACGATGGTGACGGTGGCCCTGGGTCTGGCCCTGGGGGAGCGGACCTCCGCCACGGTGGTCAGGGCCGGGGCGGACGCGGCCCGGGTCGAGGCGCGGTTCCGCGCTCCGGAGGTCCCTGAGCTGAGCGAGTGGTCCGAGGACGACGAGCTCATCCTGTCCCGCAGCGTCTCGGCCGAGGGCCGGAGCTCCGCGCGGGCCGGAGGGCAGATCGTCCCGATCTCGGCGCTCGCCTCGATGGCCCCTCGGCTGGTCGAGGTGCACGGCCAGCACGAGCACCAGCGGCTGATGGCCCCGGCCGCGCAGCTCGAATTCGTGGACCGCTTCGCCGGGGCCGATCACCTGCGGGTCCTAACGCAGTTCCGGAGGGTCTACGGGCAGCTGCGCGACGCGCGAGCCCGGCTGGAGGACCTCGAACGCGCCGAGCGCGACCGGGAGCGCGAGAAGGACCTGCTGGCCTACCAGGTCCGCGAGATCGAGGGGGCCGGTCTCGCACCGGGCGAGCTCGCCTCGCTGGCCGACGAGGCCCGGCGGCTCGAGCACGCCGAGACGCTCACCGCCCTGGCCGCCGAGGCGGAGGCGGGCCTGGCCGCGGAGGGAGCCGCCGCCGACGCCCTGGCGCGGGCCGCCGGCGCCCTCGATCGCGCGGCCGCGCTCGACCCCGCCGCCGCCGAGCTCGCCGGACGGCTCCGCTCGCTGGCGGCCGAGGCGGCCGACGCCGCGGCCGGGATCCGCGCCTACCGCGAGTCCGTCGAGGCCGATCCGCCCCGCCTGGACGCGGTGCAGGAGCGGATCGCGGCGGTCCGCGGGCTGGAGCGCAAGTACGGGGAGGGCGAGATCGAGATCCTTCGGTTCCTGGGGGAGGCCCGCGTGCGGCTGGCCGCGCTCGAGGGGACCGACGCGGAGCGCGCCCGCCTCGCCTCCGAGGTGGCCCGGCTCTCCGAGGAGGCCGCGACGCGGGCGATCACCATCCGCCGCGAGCGGGCCGCGGCCGGCTCGACGCTGGCCGGCGCGATCGAGGTTGAGCTGTGGGACCTGGGTATGCAGGGCGCGTCGGTCGCCGTCGAGCTCCTCGAGACCGACCTGGGGCCGGACGGCGGCGAGCGCGCCGAGATCCACCTGGCGGGCGGTCCGGGGCAGCAGCGCCTGCCGCTTCGCAAGGCGGCCTCGGGCGGAGAGCTCTCGCGGACGATGCTGGCGTGCCGGAGCGTGCTGGCCGACCTCGACGACGTGCCGACCCTCGTGTTCGACGAGGTCGACGCGGGCATCGGGGGACGGGCCGGGGTCGCGGTGGGACGGCGGCTGGCCCGCATCGCCCGGGGGCGACAGGTGCTCGTGGTGACCCATCTGCCCCAGATCGCTGCCTTTGCCGACCGCCACCTTCGCGTCGAGAAGCTCGAGGGGACCGCGAGGATCGAGTCCCTGGACGACGCGGGGAGGGTGGAGGAGCTCTCGCGTATGCTCGCCGGCCTGCCCGAATCCGATGCGGCTTCGAGCCACGCGGAGGAGCTTCTGTCCCAGGCAGCGAAGGAGAAGGGGTCATGAAACTCCGTCGCGCCCCCGTGGTGATGATGTGGCTGGCCGTCGCCGTGGCGGCGGCCGTGCTCGTGGCCGAGGCGCTTCCCGCCCGCCAGAGCCATGCCGAGCCGGCCGGGTTCGGCGGCGTGCGCCCGGCGGCCGCCCCGGTCGCGCCCCCGAAGACCTTCCCCGCGTTCGCCCAGGCGGCGGGCGTCACCCTCTACCTGCCCCAGGCCGCGCCGGTGGCCGTGCTGTTCCACGAAGCCTCCTCGCGCGAGGCGATCGCGATGGCTCCCTACGGGCGGGTGCAGCGCAACGCGAACCGGACGCGGTTCATCCCGCCCAAGCCGCCCGCGCCGGGCCGCCCGTACTCGGTCATGAGCAGCCGGGGGCGGGGCACGGCCGGAAGCTCCGCCGTGGACATCGTGGCTCGGGCCGGGAGCACCCTGTACGCGCCCGTCACCGGAACCGTCGTGGCGGTCCGCGGGTACTGGCTCTACAACAGGTTCGAGGACATCCGCGTGGAGATCGCCCCGGAGGGCCAGCCCGGAGTTCGCGTGGTGATGATCCACCTCGAGCGGGTGGTGCACATCCGGGTCGGCCAGCGCGTGATCGCCTCCCAGACCCCGATCGGACGCCCCCGGATGCTGCAGTTCAACTCCCAGACAGACACCTTCACGGGGACGCACGACCCGCACGTCCACCTCGAGATCAAGCGAATTGCCTAGGCTGCGGCTCCGCCGCGCCCGCCCGGACCGCTTCGCCGCCCGCGTCGACGGCCGTACGAAGAACCTCCTCGGCCGCCTGCATCCCGGCGAGGTGGCCGTCATCGACCACGAGGACCTCGACCGGGTCTCCGCCGAGGGCCTGGTGTCCGGCGGAGCCGCCGCGGTGGTGAACGCGTCGCGCTCGATCAGCGGGCGGTATCCGAACCTGGGACCGCTCATCCTGATGGAGGCCGGCATCCCGCTGATCGACGGCGTGGGGCCCCTCGTCATGGACAAGATCCACGAGGGCGACGCGCTCCGGATCGAAGAGGACCGCGTGTACCTCGGCGACCGCCTGCTGGCGGTGGGCGTTCGCCAGAGCCCCGAGGGGGTGCTGGGCGCCATGGAGGAGGCCCGCACCGGCATGGCCGACCAGTTCGAACGCTTCGCCGAGAACACCGTCGACTTCATCCAGCGAGAGCGCGACCTGCTGTTCGGCGGCGCCGGGCTGCCCGACATCGAGCACGACCTGTCCGGGCGCCACGTGTTGGTGGTCGTCCGGGGCTACAACTATCGGGAGGACCTGGCCACGCTTCGCGCGTACATCCGCGTGGAGAAGCCCGTGCTCCTGGGCGTGGACGGCGGAGCCGACGCGCTCATCGAGGCGGGCTACCGCCCCGACGTCATCCTCGGGGACATGGACAGCGTCAGCGAGCGGGCCCTGCGCTCCGGCGCCGAGATCGTCCTCCACGCGTACCCGGGAGGGTTCGCGCCGGGGCGGGAGCGACTGCTCGCGCTCGGGATCCCCCACGTGGCGGCGGAGGCGACCGGCACGAGCGAGGACGTCGCGTTCCTGCTCGCCCACGAGAAGGGGGCCGAGCTGATCGTGGCGGTGGGCTCGCACGGGAACCTCCGGGAGTTCCTCGACAAGGGGCGCGAGGGCATGGCATCGACGTTCCTGGTCCGTCTGCGCGTGGGAGAGATCCTCGTCGACGCGAAGGGCGTGAGCCGGATGTACCGCGAGCGGATCCGGGGCCGCGACCTGGCGATGCTGGTCGGTTCGGCCGTGGTGGCCATGGTCGTCGTGGCGCTCGCCTCGGAGCCGTTCCGCCTGTTCATCGGCCAGCTGGTCGACCAGGTCCGCGACCTCCTGACCAACTTCCGCTAGCCCCGCGCGCGGGTCCCGGTACGGGCGAAGAATCCTCGGGTTGGGCCGATCGACAGGTGCGTGTGGGAGCATTCCGGTGGAGCCGGCGGCCGCCGGCGGGAGGCTCGAGCCGCGGGTGATCTCGTTCCGCTACCACCTGATCACGATCGTCGGGATCTTCCTGGCGATCGCGCTCGGCATCGTGATGGGCGCGACGTTCATCCAGGATCCGCTGCTCGCCCAGCTCAAGGAGCGCACCGAGGGGGCGGAGGAGCGAAGCGCGGAGGCCCGCGACGACGTCGCCCGGCTCGAGCGTCGGCTGGCCGCCCTGGAGCCGTTCGGCGAGCAGGTGTTCCCGTGGCTCACCGACGGGGCCCTCACCGACCTGCCGGTCGTCATCCTGACCCAGGACGGGACCTCGTCGGCGGACCTCGACGCGGCGCGGGCCGCGGTCACCGAGGCGGGGGCCGTGATCGAGGCGCACGTCTCCCTCACGCCGAAGCTCCGGGCGGCCGACGAGGGGTCCCGCGAGGCGCTCGCCCAGCTCCTCGACATGGCGCCCTCCGCCGAGCCCGAAGCGTTGATGGCGGCCGTGTCCGAGCGCATCGGCCTCCGCCTGGCCGACGGGGGGGCCGCCGTCGACGGAGAGCCCGACATCCTGGAGGCCCTGATCACCGGCGAGTTCGTGACGATCCGCCGCGTCGCGCCGGAGGAGCTCCCGACCGTCGGCGGCGCCGGCACCGTCCTGATGGTGGTGGCGGGCGGCAGCGGGGCGCCATCGATCGAGCCGGAGCAGATCCTCCTGCCGGTCCTGCGCGCGTACACCTCGAGGGGGAGGTCGGCCGTGGGCGTCCAGGCGTCCGACAGCGAGTACCCCTTCGTGACCCTTCTCCGCACCGACGACGAGCTCGCCGCCGCGGTGAGCTCCATCGACCACATCGACGTGATGTCCGGCCGGATCGCGCTGGTGCTCGCCATTGCCGACCTGGCCCGTGACCGCACCGTCGGGCACTACGGGACGGCGGCGGAACGGCTGCTGCCCTCGCCGCGCCCGTCGCTGGGGCCGTGACGCAGCCCCCCTTCGGCCTGGTGGCGCTGATCGCCGCCCGCAACGAAGCCGGGCGGATCGGCGACACCGTTCGGGCGGTCGGGACGCTTCCCGAGGTCGAGCGGATCTACGTGGTCGAGAACGGCTCGTGGGACGCGACCACGGCGGAGGCGCGTGGCGCCGGCGCCCACGTGCTGTCGGCCCCGGGCCGGATGGGCAAGGGCGACGCCCTCGAGGCCGCGTTGCGCCGGATCCCACCCGCCCGCGCCTACCTGTTCCTCG
>JBBDTT010000161.1:0-5677 GCA_040904285.1 Actinomycetota bacterium | reverse complement strand
GCATGCCGCCGGCCGAGGCGCCGTAGAGCTCCACGCGCGGCGGCAGCAGGCGGGCCTGCTCGAGCACGGCCCCCAGCATGCCGAAGCGCCTGCCGTCGAGACCCGAGACCTGGCGCCGGGGTGGGCCTTCGGTCGGCACCACGAGCCCCTGGACCTCCACGGCCACCGCCCTGCGGCCCGCCAGGCACAGGGCCACCGCCGCGCCGGCCTCCCCCCGGGCCTCGAGCAACCGTCCCGCCGGGTCGATCTCCGTCAGCCCGGCCGGGCTCATCTCCATCCAGGCGACCTCCCCCTCGGCCCCGAACCGGTTCTTGCCGGAGGCGAGGGTGCGCAACCCGGACCGGGGATCGCCCGAGAAGGAAAGGATCGTGTCCACGGCGTGCTCGAGCGTGCGGGGCCCGGCGAGGTCGCCGTCCTTAGTCACGTGGCCGACGAGGAGCACGGAGACGCCCTCGGCCTTGGCGAGGCCCACGAGGGCGTCGGCGCACGCGCGAACCTGGGCGACCCCGCCGGCGATGCCCGCGACACCCTCCGCCCGCACGGTCTGCACCGAGTCGATCGCGAGCAGGTCCGGGCGCTCGGCGCGGGCGGCGTCGATGACGCCCTCGAGCTCCCGCCCCGCCACGAACCGGAGGCCGACCCCCGGCACGCCCAGGCGCCGGGCTCTCGACGCGACCTGGCCCGCCGACTCCTCGCCGGAGGCGACCAGGCATCGACGGCCGGCCGAGGCCAGCCCCGCGACCGCCTGGAGGACCAGGGTCGACTTCCCGATCCCGGGCTCCCCGGCGAGGAGCACCACCGAGCCCGCCACCAGCCCTCCGCCCAGCACGCGATCCAGGCCGGGCAGGCCCGTGGAGAGCCGGGCCTCGGCCTCCCGGTCGCCGAACAGCGCCGAGACGAACGGGGCGGACCTCCCGGAGGCCGCCACGGGCCGCGGCGCGGCCTCGATCGAGCCCCACGCGCCGCATCCGGGGCAGCGCCCGGACCACTGGGGGGCCGGACGGCCGCACTCCGCGCACGCGAGCGCCACCTGAACCCTCGCCATCCCGAGCACCGTACCGGCCCCCACTGACAAGGTTTCCCGGCGCGAAGTGGAAAGCAAGCTCGCGCCGGGGCACACTATGCCGGCCCCATTGCCACGACCCATGTCATGACGACACCCCTCGCGATCGAAGCCCTGCCGGACGAGCCCGGCCTGCGCGTGGCCGGTGAGCTCGACGCGTCGAACGTGACCGACCTCGCCTCCCGCCTGGAGGACCTGGTCGCCGGCGACAGCATCACCCTGGATCTGACCGCACTGGAGTTCATCGACAGCGCCGGGATGAACGCGCTCATCACCGTGGCCCGCAACCTGGCGGAGGGCTCGCGGATGACCATGCGGGTCCTGCCGGAGGGCCCGGTTCGCCGGGTCATCGACCTGATGGGGATCGCCGACGTGCTGGACACGGTGGTCCTGGTCGAGCCGGAGGACGAGGGATGAACTCGGTCCTCGAGGAGACCGTCCGGATCCCCGCGGCGCTCGACGCCGTTTACGGGCTGCGCCGGCACATCCGGCGGCTGGGCGAGCGCGAGGAGCTCTCGACGGAGCACATCGACGACCTGGTGCTGGCCATCAGCGAGGCCGCGACCAACGCGATCCGCTACGGCTCGCCGTCGGGCGGTGACACCGAGATCCGCTGGACGCGCAGGGCCGGGTGCATCCGGG
Organism: Actinomycetota bacterium; assembly: GCA_040904285.1. GTDB lineage: Bacteria > Actinomycetota > UBA4738 > UBA4738 > JBBDTT01 > JBBDTT01. The sequence goes on along the minus strand of JBBDTT010000161.1, from coordinate 3,972 downwards.
TCGAGGTCGAGGACACCGGGGTCTTCCGCAAGCGGATCCCCATCCCCGACCTCGAGGAGGCCCACGGCCGCGGCATCCCCCTGATCATCGCCCTGGTGGACGAGATGCACATCCGCGAAGGCACCGACCGGCGGCCGGGCACGCTCGTCCGGCTCGTCAAGTGCCCAGGCCGCTAGCCCCCTACTCCGTGTCGGTCGCGTCCAGGATGCATCGTCCCCGGCCCCTGCCGTGTAGAGCAGGGCGACGACGAACCGGGCCCTCGTGGTGCTCGCTCCGGCTAGCCCTCCTGGCCCGTGACCGCGTTCAGCGCGTTCACGATCCCGTGACCGTAGAAGCTGTTCCTCTCGGCCGTCCCCACGCAGTCGGCGTCGAACTCATCCGGCAGGTCCGGGTAGTCGATGTGCCCGCCGGGAGGACACGGCGTGTCGACCGCCGTCCGGTACAGGATGTCCCGCACCTCGTCCGGTCGCAGCCGGAGTCCCCCATGGCTCAGGTCGGGGACGCCGTACTCGCTCACGATGAGGGCGGCGACACCCGAGGCATGGGGCGAGGCCATCGACGTCCCCTGCAAGAACACGTACACCGCACACGGGTGGACGCGCTTGTCGGTGAGGACGAGCGGCGTCGTGGGCTCGCAGTCGGGGGTGATGAGCCCCTCCTCGAACGCCAGCTGCCGGGGGTACGAGGACAGGATCCTCGTGGCCGGCGAGTTGTACCGCTGCGTCCCGAAGAACTCGCGGCGGTCGCCGCCCGGCGCCGACACGTCGGCGTCCTGGAGCCCGTAGTTCGAGTAGTACGCCTTGCGGCCCGAGCGGCCCAGGGCGGTCACGCTGATCACGTGGGGGCCCTCGGTGGGCAGGTCCAGGCAGTCGTTCGTGATCGGACGCGAACGCTCGTTCCCCGGCGGGTAGTCGGGACTGGTCTCGTCAGGACGGGTTCCCTTGTGGTCGAAGTCGCGAAAGTCGTTTCCGAGCGACGACACCATCGTGACCCCGTGCTCGTGCGCGTAGTTCAAGGCCCGACTCGTGGCCTCGATGATGGTCCGCTGCTGCCGCTGCTCGTTCGGCGAGGCCGTCGGGTCGTTCGGGCAGTTGTACTGCCACGGGTCGATGTAGTAGCTCATGTTCACGACGTCGATCCCGTTATCGCCGGCGTAGGTCAGCGCGTCGACCGAGGGCTGCAGGAAGAAGTACCCCGAGTCCTGGCCGGCGCGCAGGTTCACCAGCGTGACGTCCGGGGCCACGCCGGCGACGCCGATGCCGTTCAGGGCCGCGGCAACCGTGCCGCCCACGTGCGTCCCGTGGCCACCCTCGTCGACGTCGGCCGGATCCCTGCAGGAACCGTCCGGGTCGCTGTCACACGGGCCGTCGATGTCGGGACGGTCCGTGGTGAAGTTCCGGGACAGCTCGTGGCTGAAGTTCGGCGCGATGTCCGGGTGCGAGGCGTCGAGCCCGGTGTCGATGATGCCCACCGTCACCCCCGGGTCACCCTGCTGGATCTCCCAGGAACCGTCGCTGGCGTCGATCATGTCCATGCCCCAGAGCTTGGGCTCGAAGGGCTCGTTGACGTTCTGGGCGGTGGCCGCGGCGTCCTTGCCGACGGCGCCCCCCTGCTCGGACTCGATCGAGAACGGCTTGGGGACCACTCGCGGCGCGTAGCCGACGGGGATGGACGCGTCGGCCACCCCGTACAGCGCGCGCTGCAGCGCCACGTCGGACAGGAACCGGGCGTTGTCGCTCACCACCGTGGCGACGCCGACGGCGGCGTTCTCGTGCACGACCTTGCCGCCGATGGCGGCGGCCGCGGCCCGGGCGACGGCGGAGGGAACCCCTCGCGCGTAGACCACGGTGTACTCGGCGGTGGCTCCCTTCGAAGCCGCCTGCGTGGGCATGGCGAACGACAGTGCCAGCAGACCCACGACCAGGAACAGACCGACCTTTCGCATCGTTGCGACCCCTCCTCCTCGAAGACACGTCGGGACGTGCGCGCAGCGTTCCATACCCACCGAGGAAGGGTCAAGACGGTCCAAGAGCGAACTCAGATGGTCGGAACGGCCCGCGGATGGGTAGGCTGAATGGCGCCGGCGCCCCCGATGTCCCCGACGAAGGAGTCCCATGCGCAAGTCCGTGCCCGCCGCCCTGGCGCTCACCCTGCTGGCGGTGGCCGCCCTGGGGCTGACCGCCCCCGCCGCCCACGCCGCGACCGACCCGATCCAGCCGGGCGACTACGTCGGCTCCTCCATCGGCGGCTGCACGCTCAACTTCGTGTTCGACGGCGGCGGCAAGACCTACTTTGGGACGGCGGCCCACTGCGTCGACAGGGTCGGCGAGACCGTCCACACGCTGGCCGACGAGCCCTTCGCCCGCGTGGCCATGATCGGCGACCCGGACGTCACCGCCCAGGACTACGCGTTCCTGGAAGTCCTCCCCGGCTACCTCTCCCGGGTCAGCCCGGTCGTGCTCGGGCACGCGGGGACGCCGACCGGCGTGACGCCCGCCTCCGCCACCGCGCTGGGCGACCAGGTCGACTTCTCCGGCTACGGCCTGGGCTTCGACCTGATCAACGTGACCCGCGAGCGCCGGGTGGGGTGGATCGTCGGCGACGACGCGAACGAGTACTCGCTGGTCGGCATGGACACCTGGGGGGACTCGGGTGGCCCGATCGTGCACACCTCGACCGGCGGCGCGTACGCGATCGTCAGCCGGCTGTGCATCGGCGCCTGCACCAGCGAGGGCCCCACCGTCCAGGGAATGCTGGCCAAGGCGGCCGCCCGCGGGTTGAGCCTCACGCTGCGCACCGCTTGACGCTCGTCCGTCGTTTCGCCCCGAGAAGACGCGGGAAGACCACAGGGAGACACATGCGCAAGCCCGCCGCCGTCCTCGTCGCCCTGCTGGCGTTGGCCACCCTGGGGCCCGCCGCCCCGGCCCACGCCGCGACCGACCCGATCCAGCCGGGCGACTACGTGGGCTCCTCGATCGGCGGCTGCACGCTCAACTTCGTGTTCGTCGGCGGGGGCAGGACGTACTTCGGCACCGCGGCGCACTGCGTGAAGAGGGTGGGCGAGACGGTGCGGACCCTCGCGAACGAGCCGTTCGGCCGCGTGGCGATGATCGGCAACCCGAACGTCACCGCGCAGGACTACGCGTTCATCGAGGTCCTCCCGGCATACCTGTACCGGGTCAGCGCGAGGGTCCTCGGCAACGGAACCGCCCCGAAGGGGGTCACCCTCGCCTCCCAGACGAGGGCCGTCGACCAGGTCCGGTTCTCGGGCTACGGTGTCGGCTTCGACCTGCTCAAGGTGACCCGCGAGCAGCGGGTCGGCGCGATCGTGAGCGACAACGCCTCCGAGTACGCGCTGATCGGCCTGGACACGTGGGGCGACTCCGGCGGGCCCATCGTCCACACCCGGACGAAGGGCGCCTACGCCGTCGTGAGCCGGCTGTGCATCGGCGCCTGCACGAGCGAGGGCCCCACCGTCCAGGGGATGCTCGCCAAGGCGACCGCGCGCGGCCTGCACCTGACGCTGCGCACCGCATAGCTCGCGACAGGGCGCTCCGGCTCTGTCGTGCTCAAGTGGTACGTCTCGTCGGACCCAAGTGTTACGCTTCGCGCCGAATGAGTACGGGGCACGGGCGGGTCCAGCGCGACATCCTGAAGTGGTTCTACGACCAGCCGATGGGCGAGAGGATCGGTACGGAGTGGCTCGCCCGGCGGGTGCACGCCTGGCGGGAGTCGGTCTACCGGGCACTGCTGCGTCTCGAGGACGAGGGCTACGTCCACGCCGTCTTCTACGAGGACGGGGGGCTCGGCCCGGGGCGCCAGCGCGAGTGGCGGATGGACGAGGAGCGGTGGGACCGCGAGCAGTCCTACCGCAAGGCCGTCGTCAAGGCGATCACGCTGCTCGAACGCATCCCCCAGCGCTAGACATCCCAGGGCCCGTAGCTGTCAAGCGGCAGCCGAGCCAGCCATGGG
>JBBDTT010000160.1:0-5699 GCA_040904285.1 Actinomycetota bacterium | reverse complement strand
GGCCGCGCCGGCGGGCACGGGCGCGCTCGGCGCAGGCCGGTGATCGCCCGGTGAGCGCCCGCACCACCGCCCGGCGCCTCATCGCGCTGCTCGCCCTCATGATGCTGGGGCTGTCCGGCATCGGCGTCCGACTCGTGCTCCTGCAGGTCAAGGACGCCGAGGCCCTGCAGGCCCTCGCGGCCGATCAGCGCGTGCGCGGCATCGAGCTCCCCGCGCCGCGCGGGGCGATCTACGACCGCAGCCGCAAGGAGCTCGCCATGTCGCTCCCCGCTCGGGCCATCTACGCGGATCCCCAGCAAGTCGAGAACCCCACGAGGACCGCCGCGACCCTCGCCGCCATGCTCGACCTTCCCGTGGGCGAGCTCCGGACGAAGCTGGAACAGACCAACCGGTTCGTGTACCTGGCGAGGGGGGTCAACGACATGCTGGCGGCGCGCATCGAGGACCTCGATCCGCCGCTGAAGGGCATCGGGTTCATCGAGGAGAGCCGCCGCCACTACCCGGCGGGGGCGCTCGCGCCGCAGGTCGTCGGGTTCGTCGGCCTCGACGGCGAGGGCCTGGCCGGCGTGGAGCTCGAGTATCAGCGCGAGCTGGCGGGGCAGGCCGGCCAGATGGTGCAGGAGCAGGACCCGAGTGGCCGCTGGATCCCCCAGGCGGCGCGGACCGCCACGGCCCCGGTACCCGGCGCGGACCTCGTGCTGACGATCGATCGCGACCTGCAGTTCGCCGCGCAGCGCGCCCTGGCCGCCGCGGTCAAGCGCAACGGCGCCAAGGGAGGGAGCGTGCTGGTGCTCGACCCGTCGACCGGAGAGATCCTCGCCCTCGCCGACTATCCGATGTTCGACCCGAACCACTACGAGCGGGTGCGTCCCGAGCTGACGCGGGCCCGCACCATCACCGACGTGTTCGAACCCGGGTCGGTCAACAAGGTGATCACGGCCTCCGCGGCCATCGAGGAGGGGCTGTTCCCGCTCACCGAGAGCTGGGACGTGCCGGACAACTACCTGGTCGGCGGGCACGTGTTCAGCGACTCGCACGGGCACCCCGTGCAGCGGATGACGCTCGCCGACATCATCGCGTTCTCGAGCAACATCGGGACGATCATGACCGCGCAGCGCGTGACCCAGCCCGTGCTCGCATCCTATCTCTCGAGGTTCGGCTACGGCCGGCGCACCGGGATCCGGTTCCCCGGAGAGGCGCCCGGAATCGTTCCCTTGCAGGACGAGTGGTGGTCGACGGGGATGGGAAGCATCCCGATCGGCCAGGGGGTGGCCGTGACGCCGCTCCAGATGGCGAGCGTCTACGCGACGATCGCGAACGGGGGCGTGTGGGTCGAACCGAGCCTGGTGCGCGGCACGCTCGACGCGGCGGGCACGCTGGATCCGGCCGTCCCGCCGGTCACGCGCCGCGTCATCCGCGAGGACACGGCCGCCCGGGTCACGGAGATGCTCGCCTACGCGGTCGGGGTCGGGACCGGCACCTCGGCGCAGATCGAGGACTACTGGGTGGCCGGCAAGACGGGCACGGCCCGCAAGCCCCTGAAGGACGCGCGCGGATACAGCGACAAGCACGTGGCCTCCTTCATCGGGTTCCTCCCGGCGTCGGCGCCCAGCCTGGTGATCGCCGCGATCATCGACGAGCCGGCGACGGTCTACGGGGGGGTCGCCGCGGCGCCTCTGTTCCAGGAAGTCGGGCGCTTCGCCCTGGCACACCTCCGGGTTCCGTCGGCCCGGCGACCACCCCTTCCGGCGCACACGATGCCCACGGAGTGAGACGGGGGGCCGATGCTAGACTCGCGCGCGGCTCCGGGTGACCACCGTGGGCGGGCCCCTTCCCCCGGCTCGGACCGGACCCCCACTACCATGCTCGGCTCCCCCCACCCACGCCGGCTGTCTCTACTCGTGGCGCCGCTCCCGGGCGCGGCGACGATCGGCGATGGCGACCCCGACGTGACGAACGTCGTGTACAGGACCGGTGACGTCGCGCCCGGCTCGATGTTCTGCGCGGTGCCGGGCAGCCGCGCCGACGGCCACGATTTCGCGTCCGAGGCCGTGGCTGCTGGCGCTTCGGCCGTCCTGGTGGAGCATGACGTGAAGGTCACCGTGCCGCGCGTGGTGGTGGCCTCGGTACGTGAGGCGATGGGTCCGGTCGCGGCGGAGCTGTTCGGCCATCCGGCTCGAGAGCTCGCCATGGTGGGCGTAACCGGCACCAACGGCAAGACCACCACGACCTATCTGCTCGAGTCGATCTTCCGGTCGGCGGGCCTGGCGCCGGCCATCATCGGGACCACGGGCGTCCGGCTGGACGGCCGACCCCTGCCCCTCGACCGCACCACCCCCGAAGCGCCGGATCTCCACCGGCTCCTCCGCCGGATGGCCGACGAGGGGGTCCGCGCGGTGGCGATGGAGGTCTCCTCGCATGGGCTCGAGCAGCATCGCGTCGGTGGCGTGCGCTTCGACGTCGGCGTGTTCACGAACCTCAGCCAGGACCACCTCGACTATCACGGGACCTTCGAGGCGTACCTCGCCGCCAAGGCCCGGCTCTTCTCGCCCGAGCTCTCGAAGCGAGCCGCGGTGAACGTCGACGACGAGGCCGGCCGGACCCTGGTGGGCGGGAGCCTTCCCACCCTGACCTACGCGATCGACGCGGACGCCGACCTGCGGGCGGAGGACGTACGCGTCACCGCTGAAGGCGTGGCGTTCCGGGCCGGGGGCGTCGAGGTCGAGTCCCGCCTGCGGGGCCGGTTCAGCGTCTACAACTGCCTTGCGGCCATGGCCGCCGCCCGTCAGCTGGGTCTGCCCGATCGCGCCATCGCCGAGGGGATCGCGGCGCTCCCGGGGGTCCCCGGCCGCATCGAGCCCGTCGAGGCGGGGCAGGACTTCCTGGTGCTGGTCGACTACGCGCACACGCCGGATTCGGTGGACAACGTCCTCGCCGCCGCCCGGCCACTCGCGCGCGGGCGCCTGGTCGTGGTCTTCGGTTGCGGCGGCGACCGCGACCGGGGCAAGCGGCCGCTGATGGGGGAGGCGGCCACGCGCGCCGCGGACCTCACGGTGGTGACCAGCGACAACCCGCGCTCCGAGGACCCGGCGGCGATCATCGCGGAGATCGAGGCGGGGGCCCGCCGGGGCGGAGGCGAGTACGTCGTCGAGCCCGACCGGCGATCCGCGATCCGCCTCGCCCTCTCGCGCGCCGAGGCGGGCGACGTCGTGGTCATCGCCGGGAAGGGACACGAGACCGGCCAGGAGTTCGCCGATCGCACCGTCCCGTTCGACGACCGTACCGTGGCCCTCGAGGAGCTCGCGGCGCTCGCGGGAGGCACCCCGTGAGGCCCCGGACGCTGGGCCAGGTGGCGGCCGCGGTCGGGGGGCGCGTCGTCCCCGAGGAACGCGAGGCGATCGTGGTCGATCGCGTCGCTACGGACAGCCGCGACGACCTCGCCGGAGCGCTGTTCATCGCGCTGTCGGGTGAGCACGACGACGGGCACGCGTTCGTGGACGCCGCCTTCGGGGCGGGGGCGCTCGGCGCGCTCGTCGGGCGCGACCGGGACTGGGCCGGGCCAGTCGTCCGGGTGGGCGATCCGCTCGAGGCGCTCCTGGGGCTCGGCGGCGCCGAGCGCGACGACTTCGCCGGACCGGTGGTCGGGATCACGGGATCCAGCGGCAAGACCTGCACCAAGGACTTCACCGCCGCCGTGCTCGCCTCGCGGTACCGGGTCCACGCGAGCCCGCGCTCGTTCAACACCGAGGTGGGCGTGCCGCTCACGATCCTGGACGCGTCGCCCGACACCGAGGCCCTGGTCCTGGAGATGGGAAGCCGGGGGATCGGGCACATCGCCACGCTCTGCCGCTCGGCCCGGCCGACGGTCGGCGTGGTCACCAACGTGGGACGGGCCCACGTCGCGATGTTCGGCTCCAGGGAAGCCATCGCCCGTGCCAAGGGCGAGCTCGTCGAGACCCTCCCGCCCGACGGCGTTGCCGTGCTGAACGCCGACGACGCGGCGGTGGCGGAGTTCTCCGGCCGGACGAAGGCCCGGGTGCTGACCTACGGGATGCGGGCCGCGGCGGACGTCGCGGCGATCGGCGTCTCGCTCGACGCCGACGCGCGAGCCGTGTTCACGCTGGTCTTCGAGGGCGAGGAGGCCCGGGTCGAGCTCGGCGTTCCCGGCGAGCACATGGTCTCGAACGCCCTCGCCGCCGCGGGGGCCGGCCTGGCCCTCGGGGTCCCGGCCGCGGAGTGCGCGGTGGCGCTCAAGGACGCCCGCGTCTCGGGCTGGCGGATGGAGGTCCACCGCCGCGCCGACGGTGTCCGGGTGGTGAACGACGCCTACAACGCCAATCCGGCCTCGGTCGCGGCGGCGCTGAAGGCCGCTCGGTGGATGGCTCGCGGCGGGCGCTGCGTCGCGGTCCTGGGCGAGATGGCGGAGCTCGGCGAAGCGTCGGACCAGGAGCACGACCACATCGGCGAGCAGGTCGCGCGACTGGGAATCGAGGAGCTCGTGACGGTGGGCGAGACGGCGCGCGCGATCGCCCGCGCCGCCCTACGCGAGGGGATGGAACCCGGGCACGTGCGCGAGAGCGGGAGCGCGGAGGATGCGCTGACGGCGGCCCGGGCGCTTCTGCGGCCCGGCGACGTGGTGCTGGTCAAGGCCTCGCGCGTCGCGGGACTGGAGCGCCTGGCCACGGCCCTCCTGCAGGAGGGCGCCGCGTGAGGGGCATCCTCGTCGGCGCCGCCGTGGCGTTCGCCCTGAGCATCGTGGGCACGCCCATCGCGATCCGACTGTTCCGGGCGTGGGGATGGGGCCAGCGCATCCGCGAGGACTGGGCCGGCGACCATCCGCAGGCCCACCATGCCCATCTGGAGAAGATGGGAACGCCCACCGCCGGCGGGGTCGTGTTCATCACGGCGATGGTCGTCGCGTACTTCGCCTCCCGGCTGGCCACTACGAGCGCCGTGTCGGCGAGCGCCCTGTCGGTCCTCGGGGCGACCGTGGGGATGGCGATCGTCGGGTTCGTCGACGATCAGATCAAGATCCGGCGCCAGCGCTCGCTCGGGCTGAACAAGACCGCCAAGGTTCTCGGCCAGGTCGCGGTCGCCGTCGGGTTCGGTTTCGCGGCCGTGCACTACGCGGGGGCCTCGACGTTCCTGTCGTTCATCCGCGAGTCGGGACTCGACCTGGGGATCTTCTTCTACGTCTGGGTGCTGATCATCATGGCCGCGTCCGCGAACGGCGTGAACCTTACGGACGGGCTCGACGGGCTGGCGTCGGGCTCGATGGCCCTCGTGATGGCCGCCTACGTGGTGATCGCGTTCTGGCAGGCGAGGAACCCCAACTTCTACGACGTCAAGGAGGGGCTCGAGCTGGCCGTCGTGGCAGCGTCCGCGCTCGGGGCGATCGCGGGATTCCTGTGGTGGAACGCCGCCCCGGCGAAGATCTTCATGGGCGACACCGGCTCGCTCGCCCTTGGCGGCCTCCTCGCGGCGATGGCGATCATGACGAACACCCATCTGCTGCTGATCGTCATCGGCGGGCTGTTCGTCCTGGAGACGACCTCGGTGGTCGTGCAGGTCATCTCCTTCCGGGTCTTCGGGCGGCGCGTGTTCCGAATGGCGCCGATCCATCACCACTTCGAGCTGTCGGGCTGGCCCGAGTTCACGGTGATCGTGCGGTTCTGGATCCTGTGCGGCCTGATCGTCGC
>JBBDTT010000159.1:0-5701 GCA_040904285.1 Actinomycetota bacterium | reverse complement strand
TCCCGACACGCACTCGCCGTACGCCTTCCTCCTCGAGGCCGTGGCCGGCTATCGCGAGTTCCACACCTCGCGCGAGGAGACGATCCTGTCGGGCGTCGAGGCCGTGGACGCACGCACGTTCCGGGTCACTCTCACGCGCGCCTGGCCCGGCTTCGTGGCGCTCGCCGCCCACCCCGCGCTGTCGCCGGTGCCCCCCTCGGCTTCGGGGGCCGACTTCGACGCCGAACCGGTGGGCAACGGTCCGTACCGGATCGCCGAGCCCTGGAACCTCGGCCAGCCCATCTTGCTCGAGCGGGCGGAGGTGGCGGCCGGCAGGCTCCCGCCGATCCACCGCCTGGAGTTCGATGTCTACGACACGGCGGAGGCGGCGTGGCCCGACTTCCTGGCCGGCGAGCTGGACATCGCGTCCGTACCGCCGACGCTGATCCCCGAGGCGGAGACGCGGTTCGGGGAGGCGGGGTTCGTCACGCTGGCCCGGCTGCTGTACTGCGGCTTCAACCTCACCCGCGAACCGTTCGAGGAGGCGCGCCTGCGCCGGGCCGTGAGCCTCGCCGTGGACCGCGAGGCCCTGGCGGGCGGGGTGTACGGCCCGCTCGGCGAGCCCGCCGCGGCCATCGTGCCGCCCTCGCTGCGGGGACACGACCCCGACGCGTGCGGCGGAAACTGCGAGCCGGACGTCGTCGAGGCCGCCCGGCTGGTCTCGGGGCTCCCCGCCGACCACCGCTCGTTCCGGCTCCAGGTGATCGCCTCGGACGTTGGGGAGCAGCTGGGGGAGACCCTGGCCGGACAGCTGGACCGCGTGGGGCTCGACGTGACTCCCCAGCTCCTTGACGAGGACGCCTTCAGCGCGCGGCTCAAGGCGGGTACCCAGGAGGCGTTCTGCCTGGTCTGGGACGCGGACTCCGCCACCCAGCAGGGGATGCTCGAGCCGCTCCTGATGAAGGGCTCCCCGGACAACCACTCGCGGCTCCAGAACCGGCGCATCGACACCGCGCTCGCCACCGCGCGAGCGGCCTCGACCGCGCAGGCGCAGGTTGCGGCGTACCAGCGGGTGGAGCGCATCGCCCTGCAGATCCTCCCGCTCGTGCCGATCGCCTGGTTCCGCTCCCACGTGGTGGCGCAGCCCTACGTTCGCGGCTTCCGCCTGGACCCTCTGGGGATGTTCGACGCGAGCGAGATGGAGCTGGAGCCCGAGGAACCGGGTCCGACCGCCGGCCCGAGCCTGTCGCCCTAGCCCCCGTCCCGGGGTGGAGGCGGGTCGGGGGCGCCCGGGACGCCCGCGGGGTCCACGCCGGCCAGGAGGGCGGCGACGATCTGCTCCTCGAGCCAGCCGAGGTAGAAGAACAGCGCGAGGGCGGGGTATCGAGGGTCGCTCTCGGACAGGGACCGGTCGTACATCTCTTCGGTCACCTCGAGCCTTGTCCCCAGGGCCAGGCGCAGGCCGTTGATCGCCCCCATCCACGCGGAGATCTGCTCCTCGTCCAGCTCGGTGGCGTCGGCGGTTTCCTCCATGATCTCGAGGTGTCCGCGGTGATGGTCGAGGAGGTCCTCGCGCATCAGCCGCTCGAACTCGGCGCTGCGCTCGGGGTCGTCCTCGTAGGCGGGCGGGAAGAGCCGTCGCAGGGCGGGATGATCCGTCCCGAGCATCTCGCGCATCTGTCCGGGCAGCGAGCGCAGGATCTCCCGTTCCTCGGGAGGGATCTTCAAGCGGAACCGGCCCTCGCGGGTCCGGGTGATGCGCCGGCCCAGCTGCACGTCAGTCCCGCTGCATGGTGGCCCACAGGCCGTGGCGGTGGAGGCGGAAGGTATCGAACTCGGCCTTCTCGCGGGAGCCGCTGGAGACCACGGCCCTGCCGAGCGTGTGGACCTCCCACATGAGCCGCTCGGCCACCTCGCGGGAGTAGCCGAACAGCTTCTGGAACACTAGGGTCACGTAGGACATGAGGTTGATCGGGTCGTTCCACACGATGACGATCCAGAGCCGATCCGGCTCGATGACGTCGTCGGTCGAGGGCAGGTCCGTCTCACGAGGCAGCACCGGTGTCGTCGTAGTCACACCTCCATTGTGCCCCCTAGAATCGAGATCGAGTCGGAGTGGCGGAACATGGCAGACGCGCCAGGTTGAGGGCCTGGTCCGGGCAACCGGGTGGGGGTTCAAATCCCCCCTCCGACACGAAGTTGGACCCCACAAGACGATGATGGTTAAGGGGTTTGCCTCTCCGCTGCGAAAAACCGCCACTCATCGGGCACGCTCTCGAGCTGATGCAGCCGCGATCGGTGAAGGCGATGCCGGATCCCGGTCAGAACCCGCGCCGCGATTCTTGGTGGTTACGCGAATCAAGCGACAGGGCGATCAACCAGATGTCGTCGATTTCCCAGGAGAAGCTGTTAGGTCGGGTCCGCAGCGAAAGCGTGTGCGCGCGAGGGAAGAATTCGGGCCCCCCCGCGTCGACGGTGGCGTGCAGGCAAACTGTGGTTGCACCGGCATCGTGTGTGAACAGATTGCACCAGGCGTCGTCGAGTCGCCCGGCGTACGAGTCGTACAGGAGAGTCGGAATCATCGAAAACTCGCCGGGTTCCCCCGACGCCGGAGGACGACCGTGCTGAGTCGACTTGTACGTGACCTTTGCCATCACCAGCAGCCGAGCCGGAAGTCCGAAGACTTTGATCTCTCCCTCGTCGATGGCCCTCAAAGAGACCAACTCGATCTCGCCGTCCGGTCTGGGCGTCAACTCGTTGATGTCAAGCGGCCCGCGGCTGATCGACCAGGACTGAACATCGGACACCACGTCACCTCCACCTGATGAAGTATTCAGTCTCGAATGTCGGACACGAGCGTGTCAACGAATACGGCCACCGGCGAACCTAGTCCAGTTACCGGGTGGGTTCAGACCCCCTTCCGACACCAGCCATCCATCAGGCGATCAGTCGCACGACGGCCGTCGACGCGGCCGCCAGGACCACCACCGGCAGCGCGGGCGCCTTCAGCGCCAGAGCGATGACGGCGACACCGACCCCGACCAGCCGTTCGTCGAACACGAGGGCCCGGTCGCCCCCCACCGCGTTCACGACCACGAGGGCGGCGAGCACGGCGGGGCCCAGGAGTCGGATCGCGCGCATGGCGGGTGCCGGCAGCTCCCGGCCGCCGAGCAGCAGGGCCCCGGCCGACTTGAACAGCATCGTCACGCCCCCGACCACGGCGACGATGAGCCAGACGTCGCTCATCGGCGGCGGAGCCCCACCAGGCAGGCCGCGGCCGCCGCGACGATCGGCACCCCGGGCGGCGTCCACGGGATCAAGGCGAGCGCGATGGCGCCGCCTCCGATCGCCACCACCAACGGCTCACGGGCCTTGAGCTGAGGCCACATCAGGGCCAGGAACAGCGCGGGGAAGGCCGCGTCCAGCCCGAACGCCTCGGGATCGCCCACCAGATCAGCCCCGAGGGACCCGATCAGGGTCCCTGCCACCCAGGCGACATACAGCAGGAACCCCGCTCCGATGAGGCGGTGGCGGTCGTAGCGTCCTTCCCCGAGGTGGGCGATGGCCCACGACTCGTCGACCATCAGCTGAGTGGTGACGAAACGGCGCAGGCGGGAACCCCCGAGCGCGGGGGCAACGGTGAACCCCATGGCCAGGTAGCGCGCATTCAGCAGGAGGGCGGCGGCGATCGCCGACGCGACCGCGCCGCCGGCCTCGATCGTCCCGACGGCGGCGAACTGCGACGAGCCGGCGAACGTGGTGCCCGACATCACGGTGGCGGCGAGCGGCCCGATCCCCGCCGCTCGGGCCAGGACGCCGAAGGACACGCCGAACGCCCCGACCGCCAGGGCGAACGGCAGTGCGAGCCGGGTGCCGGTCCTGACCTCGGGCCTCTCCATGGCCCGAGCTTAGGGTGGGCCGAGGCTATGCTCACCGCGCTCATGGCGACGACCTACAGCCTGTACCTCGAGTCCGGACCGAAGCGCCGCAAGACGATGGTGCACGTGCCCGCGCTCTGGGGGTGCGTCTTCGTGGGACCCACCACCGAGGAGGCCCTCGAAGGGACCCCCGAGGCCATCCGCGCGTATCTCGCCTTCGTGAGACGCCACGGCGGAGATGTTGATCGGCAGGCCGACTTCGGCGTGACGGTCGAGGAGCACGTCACCGAGGGGTTCTGGCTGGGGAACGGGGATCCCTCGATCGTGTTCGGCTCGGACAAGGAGGGGCTGGCGCCACGCGAGGTGGCCACTGCCGCGGAGCGCTTTCGGGACCTGCGGGGAGAGATCATCGAGCTGCTCGCGCCGCTCGAGGGACGGAGACTGGCGTACAAGCCGGCGAACGGCCGCTCCTTGGGACACATCGCGCACCACGTGCTCGGGGCGTCGCCCGGCTATCTCCGCTACGTGTTCGGGACGCGCACGGACCAGAACAAGATCGCAAGCCGGGCGGAGAAGGGCGAACTGGCGCCGGTCGAGGCTCTCGAGGCGCAGCGCGAGCTGATCCTGGCCGACCTGGCGTCGATGACGCCGGCGCAGCGCAGGACGACACGGCTCGGCGGCAAGGAGGTCTGGACGTCGCGCAAGTCGCTGCGCCGGCTGCTGGAGCACGAGTGGGAGCATCATCAGGAGATCACACGGCGGCTCGCGGTCTGACGGGAACGAACCGGCAATCGCTACCGTTGAACCGATCGACCGATAGGAGGAGACATGGCGCAGGAGCAGGCGACGTTCGGGGCGGGATGCTTCTGGGGCGTGGAGTACGTGTTCCGCCGGACCCCCGGCGTGACGAACGTCGAGGTCGGCTACGAGGGCGGCTCCACGGAGAACCCCACCTACCAGGAGGTGTGCTCCCACACCACCGGCCACGTCGAGGTCGCGCGGGTGACCTTCGACGACGAGAGGCTCTCCTACGACCAGCTCCTGGAGGTGTTCTGGGCGCTGCACGACCCGACCCAGGTGGACCGCCAGGGTCCTGACATCGGGGACCAGTACCGCAGCGTGATCTTCACGCTCTCACCGGAGCAGCAGGCCGCCGCCGAGGCCTCGAAGGAGCGCGCACAGGCTCGGTTCGACAAGCCCATCGCCACCATCGTGGAGCCCTCGAAGGTCTTCTACCCGGGCGAGGACTACCACCAGGCCTACTACGAGAAGAACGGGCACACGCCGTACTGCCACTCGGTGCCGGTGCGAACGCTCGAGGACCTCGGGCTCATCCCGGCCCGCTCGTAGGCCGGGGATAGCTCAGCCGGAGCGGGCTCGGGCCTTGCTGCGGCCCTCGGCGCCCAGGATCGCCTTGCGCAGGCGGACGTGGTTGGGCATGGCCTCGACGGCCTCGTCCTCGCGGATGAACTCCAGCGCCTGCTCCAGAGAGAGCTCGCGTGGGGGGATCAAGCGGACGAGCTCGTCGGAGGTCGACGACCGCATGTTGGTGAGCTTCTTCTCCTTGGTGGGGTTCACGTCGAGGTCCTCGGACCGGGCGTTCTCACCGACGATCATGCCCTCGTAGACCTCGGTCCCCGGCCCGACGAACATCGAGCCGCGCTCCTGCAGATTGAACAGCGCGTAGCCGGTCGCCGGTCCGCGGCGGTCCGCGACGAGCGAGCCCGTCGGTCGCGTCATGATCTCGCCGTGCCAGGGCTCGTAGCCCTCGAACACGTGGTGGAGCTGACCGGTGCCGCGCGTCTCGGTCATGAACTCGGTGCGGAAGCCGATCAGGCCGCGCG